>JAMOMT010000108.1 GCA_027066965.1 Archaeoglobaceae archaeon | reverse complement strand
TGCCTGCGAAGCCCTTAAGGCAGGAGCGGACTTCATCATAGTGGGAAGGAGCATATACACTGGAGACCCCGTTAAAAACGTAGTCTCTCTGCTCGAAAGGATAAAGCAAGAAGGATTAGATGGACAGTAGACAAGGTGGGGCTTAGAGGGAACGCTAAGTTGTGAGTAAAAGGGGTGTGAACCTTGCTGGCCGGAAAATTTCTCGAAAAGTACTCAGGTGTTGAGTTCACGAAGATGCACGGAAACGGAAATGACTTTGTCGTCTTCGACGAGTTCGAGGAAGTTGTTGTGCCGGAAGAGGAGAAGAGTTTCTTCGTCAAAGCAGTATGCGACAGGAGATTTGGGATTGGAGGAGATGGAGTGATATTCATCCAGAAGTCCGAGGTTGCCGATGCCAGGTTTAGGTACTTCAACAGCGATGGGAGTGAAGCGGAGATGTGTGGAAATGGAATCAGGTGCTTTGCGAGACTCGCGTTCGAGAGAGGTTACGTGAAGGAAAAGTTCAGGGCGGAAACTCTCGCAGGCATAAAGGAGCTTGAGGTGAGTGGCAATGCTGTAAGAGTGGACATGGGGAATGTCCTGTTCTCTCCCGAAAAAATTCCTGCAAAAGGTGGTAATTTTGACGGTGTCTGGAGAGTAGAGATGGAAGGATGGAATGTTTACGCCGCAAACACTGGTGTTCCTCACGCCGTGGTGTTTCTCGACTGCGAGGAGCTCGAAAGGCTTGACATGGAAATTGCAAAAAAGATTAGGTACAGCGATGCTTTTCCGGAAGGTGTTAACGTAAACTTCGCATGCGTATCTGGAGAAAAGATAAGGGTCAGGACATACGAGAGGGGCGTCGAGGGGGAGACTCTGAGCTGCGGAACTGGAAGTGTGGGTGTCGCAGCTATCGCTTACAAACTCGGTTTATCCAGTAGAAATGTTAAAGTCGTGACGAGAGGTGGGGAGCTACTGATCGAGCTCGTGGAGGACGAAAAAGGAGGGGAGATGAGAGCTTACATGACGGGAAAAGCAGTCAAGGTTTTCGAGGGTAGGCTACTTGAGCTTGAGCTGAGGTGAGCCAGAGGCGGAGTGAGTGAGGTGTGGAGGAGAAGAGAGAGTTTGCTATAAGCGTTCTTCACTCCCCAAGAATAGTGGAGATTCTCGAACTCCTTGAGGGGAGGTCGAGTTCGAAAAAGGAGCTTAGAGAGAAGCTTGGAGTTTCGGGGTCATCCCTCGTCCAGACAATCGCTAAGATGAACTCCATGGGTCTCGTAGAGGACAACGGAGAGAAGGTGGAGATAACGCCAAAGGGCATGGTCGTTCTGAAGATCAAGGGTGTTCTTGAGAGGTACGGTTCTTTTCTGAACAGCGTGGAGAGGTACGTAAACGAATACCTGCTTGACGACATTCCTCCTAACCTGCTCAAGAGACTGTACGAGCTCGGAGAGCTCACGATAATCGAAAGAAAAGAAGACACTTTCAAACCACACGACGAGTTCGTAGAAGAGCTATCAAAGGCGAAGAAGATAGAAGGTTACTCTACCATCTTCTTTGCCGACTATGTGGAAGTGTTCTCTAAGTTCGCGGAAGAGGGGAAGGAGATAAAGATAGCCGTAAACGAGAAGGTTTTCTCCCAGATTGTAAGGAACTACAAAGAGGACTTACTGAGGGGGTTGAGCTACCCAAACGTAGAGCTATTTCTTTCAACGAAAGACTTCAGGTTTTGTATAGTCATTACCGAATCCTACTTCTCCATCTCATTCTACCTGAGGAACGGACTGTTTGATTACAAGAGAGACTTCGCAACCAAAAGGGAAAGCGGAAAAAAGTGGGGGAGAGCTTTACTTGAGTACGTGATGAAACACTGCGTGAAAGTAGATGCCGACTTTGTTGAAAGGTTTGAAAGACGTTTTAAGATTTAAACTTAATTTCGTTTAATCGACAACAAATCTGTCAACAAAAACGCCTAACCAAAAATTACGAAAGAGCTAACTAACTCTTTTTCCAGAAACCTGAACGATGCCAGAAACTATTCAGGGTTGGCTGATTGACGTTGACTACATAACGAAGAACGAGAGAGCCGTCATAAGGCTCTGGTGCAAGAACGATGAGGGCATTTTCGTCGTTTACGATGATAGTTTTCAGCCCTACTTTTACGCTTTCGTCGAGGAGGGTGTTAGGGAAGAAGACATCCTAAACTTGAAGGTCGAGAGAAAGGGGGAGTTCGTCTCTCCGGAAAGGGTTGAGAGAACAACAGCAAAGTATCTCGGAAAAGAAGTTGAGGTCTTCAAGATATACGCGAAACACCCTCAGCATGTTCCAAAGCTGAGAGAAGCTGTTACTTCCCTAGGACTTGAAGTCAGAGAAGCCGACATTCCCTTCGCTTACAGGTACCTTATAGATAGAGATCTGGCATGCATGGACGGAATAGAGTTCGAGGGAGAGAAGATAACTCTCAGGGGGAAACTTCCCGAGTTCAAAGCAAAAAGTATCAGGAGAGCTGAGAGAGACGGATTTCCAGACATGAAGGTTCTCGCCTTCGACTGCGAGATGCTTACAGCGATAGGCATGCCAGATCCAGAGAAAGACCCAATAATCGTTATATCCGTCAAGTGCGGTGATTTTGAAGAGATCATTCACGTCGGGGAGGGAATGAGCGAAAGAGATGTCATATCGAGGTTTCTCCATCTGATCAGAGAGCTCGATCCCGACGTCATAGTCGGCTACAATCAGGACGCTTTTGACTGGCCGTACATAAGAAAGAGAGCTGAAAAGTACAGCATAAAGCTCGAAATTGGAAGAGATTTCACTTCTCTCGTTTTTAAGCCCGGAAATCCTAGGAGACCAAAGATAGCGGGGAGGTTGAACATAGACCTCTACGACATAGCACTCAGGAGCATAGACGTCAAGATAAAGAAGCTCGAGAACGTCGCCGAATACCTAGGCACGAAGGTGGAGATTGCCGATATAGAGGCAAAAGATATATATAAAAAGTGGAGTTCTGGTGACAGAGAGGCCGTTCTGAGGTACGCGAGACAGGATGTTCTAAACACGTACTTCATAGCCGAAGAGCTACTTCCAATGCAGTATGAGCTCAGCAGGATGATTAGGATTCCAGCTGATGACGTTGCGAGGAGTGGCAGGGGGAAGCAGGTGGAATGGCTCCTGATGAGCGAGGCGTACAAGGCGGGGGAGATTGCCCCAAACCCGAAAGAGGGAGGAGAAAGCTACGAGGGAGCTTTCGTCCTCGAACCAGTAAGAGGTCTGCACGAGAACGTGATATGCCTCGACTTCGCCTCTATGTATCCTTCTATAATGATTGCGTTCAACATAAGCCCGGACACCCTTGTAAAGGGTAAGTGCGAGGAGGATGAATGCTACATAGCCCCCGAAGTGAGACACGCTTTCAGAAAGCAGCCAGATGGATTCTTCCGCAGAATTCTGAGGATGTTGATAGAAAGGAGGAGAAAAGTCAAAAAACTCATGAAGAAGTTCAGCAGAGACAGTTTGGAGTACAGGCTGCTCGACATAAAGCAGATGACACTCAAAGTGCTTACGAACTCGTTCTACGGTTACACGGGCTGGGGAATGGCAAGGTGGTACTGCAGGGAGTGTGCTGAGGCAACTACTGCGTGGGGGAGGCACTTCATAAAGACCTCAGCAAGGATAGCGAGGGAAAACGGGTTCGATGTACTCTACGGCGACACAGATAGCATATTCGTTAAAAAAGATTCGCTATCGCTCGAAAAACTCGAGAAAGAAGTAAAAAAGCTGATAGGTATTTTGAGAAGAGAAATGCCTGTTCAGATAGAGATAGACGAATACTACAGAACTATTTTCTTCGTCGAGAAAAAGAGGTACGCTGGGCTAACTAGGGATGGGAGAGTTGTCGTCAAGGGTCTGGAAGTCAGGAGGGGAGACTGGTGTGAGCTGGCAAAGGACATTCAGAGGAAGGTAATAGAAATAATCCTGAAAGAGAGAGATCCTGAAAAAGCCGTAAAGTATGTCAGAGAGGTAATAGAAGACATAAAGAGTGGAAAGTTCGGACTGGAGAGCTACGTAATATACAAAAGCTTGACGAAGAAGCCAAGCAAGTACGAAAGCATGCAAGCCCACGTCAAGGCAGCTCTGAAGGCTGCGAAGAAGGGCATAGTTTACACTGTGGGCTCTAAGGTGGGATACGTCATTCTGAAAGGCCCAGGTAACGTTGGAGATAGGGCCTACCCTGTTGATCTGATAGAGGACTTCGACGGGGAGAACGTGATAGACAAGGACGGAAACTCATACAAGCTGGACAAGGACTACTACATAGACAAGCAAGTTCTGCCTGTGGTAATGAGGATACTCGAAAGGTTCGGTTACTGCGAGAGCGAGATAAAAGGGGGACAGAGCACACTTGACGCATTTTTCTAAGTCACATTGAGCGTCGAACAAATTTAAAATTAAATTTTACAATTTCAGTTATCGTAGACGTCAGATCCAAGATTTAAACAGATCGTCGAAGCAGAAGAACTCGCTTTTCTCAACTCTTGGCCCGTCAGAGTAACGCTTTGATACCACTTTTGGGCCAGGGGTAGCATACACCTCCGTTTATTACGTTGTACTCGCAGTTCCAGCACTCAGCATCCGCTATCTTGAGCATCTTCCTCTTTTCACAGAACACGAGTTCGCCAATCATACGTTTTATGTCGAAAACAGGAAATATAAACCTAACTCAAATACTTTAACATTATTATAATTATGTTGTTATGACATCCTGATAACACGTGACATGTACTCTATATAAGGCTGCAAACTCGATTTTTAACCATTTTAGTTGTTCTAACTTCTAGTGTCTAACTCTCAGCACAGGAGCAACGACCTAGAGAAGTTTGTTAGAGAAGTTCCCTCCTTCCTTCTTCTGCAAGCTCCATCGTGTACCTTGCGTAGGCCCTTATTATCGCCGGCCTGTTGATCATGCCGAGCAGGATTTTCGGGTTGTCTCTCCTCACGACGGGCAGTCTTCCAACCCCGTAAGTTGCGAGCTTTATCAGGGCATCGCTCAAACTCTCGTCCGGGTAAGTCACTATCAGGTGACGTGACATCACATCCCTAACTTTCGTTATCTCCCTGAGCTCTGGAGGCACCCTTTCAGCGTCCTCGAACGTCACTATTCCGACAAGCTCTCCCTTTTCCACGACTGGGAAGCCTATGTGACCGTACTTCTCTATGAGCTTCAGAATCTCCATAACTGTCGTCTCCGGGCTGACTATTATCAGCTTGTCCTTGGGTACCATCGCCTCCTCGACCTTTATCTGCTTGAGTATGTCTATGGACATTTCCCTACTGTGAACGGGGCTCTCTACCCTAGTGTCGTACTGAGCTTCACAAAGAGTATAGTCCCCCGTTATCGCGTAAGAGACTATAGCAGCTATAGCGAGAGCTGGAAGGAGGTTGTAACTCCCGGTCATCTCGAGAACCATAATTATTCCAGCAAGAGGTGTTTTGAAGGCTCCTGCAAGCATGGCAGCCATGCCAACGAGCATGTAGCCCACAGGACTTCCAACCAGCCCAGGAAAGAAGTTATGTAATACGTAACCTATTGCCCCCCCAAACATGCACCCTATAACCACTGCCGGAGCGAAGAGACCGCCACTTCCTCCGCTGCCAACGGTAACGGTGGTAGATATTATCTTTACTATCGCTATTGCGAACAGTAGAGCCGCTATTGGATAGGCCCCATGCAGAGCCTTCTCAGCGTATCCGTAACCCGTTCCGAGGATGTAAGGAAACTTCCAGCCAATCAAGCCAACTATCAGTCCTCCAATCGCCGGTCTTATAGCAGTATGTACTGGCAAGCTCTTGAAGAACTTTCTAACGGCCTTGTATGTGAAGATGTAGAAAAGGCTGAGAATACCACACGCTATCCCGAGCATCAAGTACGTGAGGAGTTCAAAGGGAGAGCGTATAACTACAGGGGGTGTTGAAAATATTCTAAGCTCTCCAAAGGGCATTCCAGCGAAGTAATCGAGTATGGACGTGAAAACGGCAAAAGAAACGATGGATGCAATAACTGCGGGGATTATCGCTTCGACCTCGTAATCTCTCTTGTAGAGAACCTCAATACCGAATATAGCACCGCCGAGGGGTGCCATGAAAACTGCACTCATTCCCGCCCCTATTCCACTCGCGATCAGAATCTTCTTGTCCTTCTCGCTTATCTTAAGCCTTCCACCTATTATCGATCCCATTCCAGCTCCAATCTGCATGATTGGCCCTTCTCTCCCACCGCTGCCTCCGCTTCCTATTGTAAGTCCGGTAACTATCACCTTAACGAATGGTACCTTTGTCGCTATCCTCTCCTTCAAGTGGTGGAACGCCTTTACAGCTTGACCAGAGCCACCTCCAAGCGTTTCTGGAGCGAGAAAGTAGCCAACGATCCCACACAGCAAACCACCAATTGTGGGGATTATAAAGAGGGGAAGAATGCCAAGGTGAAAGTGGAAGTGAAAAATTTCCACCTCTCCAAATGAGTGGGGTGCTACGTAGCTATCCAAACCTGAAAGAAAGAGCTTGCTGCCGAGTTCTATCGCTGCTGCGAGAAAGAATGCCATTATACCTGTAGCAAGGCCTACTAACGCTGATATGATCGTAATTGTAAGAACTCTCGTTTTCAGGTAGACCCTGCTGAGCATGGTTTAATTTCCACAACGTTGTTAATAACTTTTCCGCAATTGCAGTTCTTTACAGAGTACAGATTTACTCCTCATGTAAGCACTCTCCAAGGGCTGCTGGGCTGTTTTACCAGTATTATTTAACCAAAAAATAATTTAGTTGAATATTCTATATGTCAATAATATTGGCAGATATTTTTCTTAAGTATTAAATTGTGAATTCCCGTAAAGCAGGAATGTTTTCAGAAATTTAAGTTTAATCCTGTTTAGCAAGAAAGATCCTGTAATATGGGCAAGGTTTAAATATTCCGGAAACTCACCCGTACCGGGTGATTGAATGTCGCTCATCGAGGCTGCAAAGAAAGGAGTTCACATGACAAGGAAAGAGATAGAAGAGGTCAGAGATAGAAAATTGAGAGCCGTAGTAAAGTATGCTTTCTGGAAGAGTCCTTTTTACCGCAGGAAGTTCAAGGAAAGCGGAGTTGACGTTGACAAGATAAAGAGTGTCGAAGACCTACAGAAACTACCTCTGACTGTCAAACAAGAACTCAGAGAAAACTACCCGCTCGGAATGTGCTGCGTTTCAAAGGATGAAATCGTCAGAGTCCAGATGAGTGGAGGTACAACAGGCCAGCCAGTCATAATCCCGTACACAAGAGGAGATGTAGAGAGGTGGAAGGAGCTCATGCTTAGAGCCTTCTACATCGCGGGGATAACATCAAAGGATGTCATTCAGATTACTCCAGCTTTTGGGCTGTGGAACGGAGGTTTCGGCTTCCACTTCGCAGCCGATGCAATAGATGCCTTCGTGATACCACTGGGAGCTGGAAACACGAGGAACCAGATCAAGTTCATGAAGGACTTTGGTACCACAGTTCTATGCGCTACTGCAAGCTACCCACTCAGGATAGCTGAAGTTGCTGAGGAGATGGGGGTTGATCTCAGAGAGCTACCAATCTCGAAGCTCCTGCTCGGAGCTGAACCGTGGACGGAGGAGATGAGGAAGCACATAGAGGAGAGCTTTGGAGCTAGAGCTTACGACATACCCGGGCTGACGGAGATGGGGGGAGTTGGAACCACCGGCTTCGAGTGCAGGGAGAGAAAGGGCCTGCACGTCTGGGAGGACCACTACATTGTCGAGGTGATAGACCCCGAGACGGGAGAGGTCGTTGACGATGGGGAGGAAGGAGAGATAGTTTACACATCGCTCACAAGAGAAGCGATGCCGCTGATAAGGTATAGGAGTGGGGAAGTCAGTGCGGTCATTAGCAGGGAAGAGTGCGAGTGCGGGATAGAGCACATGACGATAAAGAGGATCAGAGGCAGGACTGACGACATGGTGATATACAAGGGAGTTAAGTTCTATCCAGCCGATGTTGAGGCCATTCTCGCTTCTCACGGCGTGAAGTACTACCAAATAGAGGTAGGAAACGGAATAGTTGTGAAGTTCGAAGGGGAAGAAGAGCTAATCTCGCCCATTCTGAAGGACATAAAGGAGTTTCTTGGCTTCAAACCTAAGCTCGTCGCGTTAAAGCCGGGAAGCATCGAGAGATCGAAAGGTAAGGCGAAAAGGCTTGTAAGAGTGGGTGATGCCGCATGAGCAATATGAAGAAGCTTGCCATTCTAATAGTTTTGATAGTTGCCGCTTGTTTTTTGGGTTGTGTACAGAACGCAAACAACGCACAGAAGAACGTTACAAAAAATGTCCAGATTCAGAACACTCAAAAGGTCATAAAGGTCGGAGTAATAGGACCTATGGAACTACCGTTCGGAAAGGCTGAGAAGGAAGCTGTAATGCTCGCAGCCCAGCAGATAAACGAGCAGGGAGGAATTCTCGGCAGGAAAGTTGTGGTTGAAGTGGGAGATACCAAGATGAACCAGAACACCGCAACTTCCGAGTTCAGGAGGCTCGTGGACGACGGGTGTAAGATCATCATCGGTGGTTTTGCGAGCGGAGTTTCTATGTCGATGCAGCAGGTCATGGCCCAGACTAAAACCGTCTGGCTCGCTGATGGTGCATCAACTGAGCTGACGAAGAGAGTTAAAGAAGACTACCAGCACTACAAGTACTTCTTCAGAGGTGGAACGCTCAACAGCTCGACTTTTGCATATGACATATTCGATGCCTTGAACGACTACTTCAACGGCAAGCTGCACAAGAACTGGAGGAGAGTTGCTATAATCAGAGATAACGCTCTCTGGACTGATGACGTGATGAGAGTCCTTAGGCCCATGCTCGAAAAGAACAACTACACGATAGTCATGGATGCAAAGGTGCCGAGGGGAACCAACGACTTCTCGACCATACTCTACAAAGTGAAGAGCAAGAAAGCTGACGTCATAATCACTCTGCTGGCACACGTTGACGGGATACCTCTCGTAAAGCAGTGGAGTAGCATGCACATTCCCGCTCAGATTCTCGGTCATGACCTCTCAGCCCTCTCGCCCTACGCGTGGAACAACAGCAACGGGAAGGTGAACGGAGAGGTTTTCATAGCTACTGGAGGGGCTGTGCCAATTCCGATAAACGAGAGAGCTAAGGAGTTCCTTAAGGCGTGGAAGGAGAAGTACCACGACATGCCCGAAGCTAACACCGCCTACGACATGTACGACGCTCTCTTCATGTACAAGTGGGCGGTCGAACAGGCGTACAAGCACCACGAGAAAGATCCGTTCAACTCCGACACGGTTGTCAAATACCTGGAGATGATCAACAGAACCCACCCGTTCGAGTGCGTGAGAGGGAAATTTGCGTTCACGAAGTACCACGATCCAGTCTGGGGCAACAACTACATCAGAAACTGGATATGCCAGTGGCAGAACGGGAAGATAGTCATAATATGGCCGGAGAATGTCGCTACCGGCAAGTACGTGCAACCTTCGTGGGTCAGGTAACCGATTAAAAATTTAGATTTTTATTTTTCATTTTCCTACCCAGGTTCACTGAAATTATACCAACCAAGTCAAACTGATTTAAAATTCAAAAAATTTAAATGTAGATGTTTAAAATGGTAACCAATGCTGAGGGTGAATGACCTGACAGTCAGGTACGGTGATAAAGTTGCGGTCAGCTCGATAAGCTTTCAGGTCAAAGAGGGAGAGATATTCGGCCTTCTCGGCCCGAACGGGGCTGGAAAGAGCTCCACGATCAAGGCGATAGTTGGACTCGTGCCGTTCGAGGGTGAGACAAGGCTGTTCGACAGAGAAATAGATGTCAGGGCCAAAAACAGTATTGGCTACGTACCGGAGGAGTTCATGCTCCTCGAATCCCTAACACCCAAGGAGTTCTTCGAGTTTATAGCGTCCATCAGAAGGATCAAAAACGTTAACGACAGGCTGGAAAAGCTTGTTAGAGCTTTCGGGATCACGAATTACTTCGAAACGCCCATCGCATCCCTTTCCATGGGAACGAAGCAGAAGGTATCTATCATCGCCGCTCTGCTGCACTCCCCTCCTCTCCTGATACTGGATGAGCCCCTGAACGGGCTCGACGCGAAGTCCTCGAGAATTCTGAAGGAGATAATGGCAAGGCACGTGGAGAATGGAGGGGCTGTGCTGTTTTCAACCCACATAATGGAGATAGCTGAAAAGCTCTGTGACAGGATTGCTGTCATCAGCGGTGGAAGGATAGTTGCAGAGGGAACGATAGACGAGCTGAGAGAGATAGCTCTTGCCGACGGAGGTCTGGAGGAGATATTTCTGAAGTTAACAGGACAGATGGAAGAGATAGACGAGGTTCTGAGGGTGCTGTGATGGAGTTCTCGGAGC
>JAMOMT010000107.1 GCA_027066965.1 Archaeoglobaceae archaeon | reverse complement strand
TTCTGCTACCGCTTTCGACTGGAATGACTTCAGCTCCAAGAAGTTTCATCCTGAAGACGTTTGGCTTCTGCCTTTCAACATCCTCGCTACCCATGTAAACCTCAGTTTTCAGGCCAAAGAGAGCTCCGGCTATCGCGGTGGCAACTCCGTGCTGTCCAGCCCCGGTCTCAGCTATCAGCCTCGTTTTGCCCATCTTCTTCGCGAGCAGAGCCTGACCTATCGTGTTATTTATCTTGTGAGCTCCGCTATGTAGCAAATCTTCTCTTTTCAGGTAAATTTTTGCTCCACCAACGTGCTCCGTGAGGTTCTTCGCGAAGTAGAGTGGTGTTGGTCTTCCAGCGTAAACTCTCAGGTAGTAGTCGAGCTCCTTTTGAAAATTCTCATCATCTTTCAGCCTCTCGTAAGCCTTCTCCAGCTCCTTGAGGGGAGGCATCAAAACCTCAGGAACGAACTGTCCGCCAAATTCTCCGAACTTCATAGGGTTCACCTGTTTTTATTTATAGTTAAATTTTATATTCAGTTATGAACTACTCTAAATGACAATAAATTAACCAGCACCGACAACATCAGCCTCATCAACATCAAAACCCATCCCCTTCAAAGCGTTCAGAGCCTTACTCAAATCTTTATCTCTAACGAGGATATGGTCGGTCGAGTAGGAGGAGAAGACGAGAACGCTAACGCCTTTCTCCGCCAGAGCAGCTGAAACCCTCGCTATAAAGCCGACGAGGTCGAACGGGAGTGTGGCATCAAACGTTAAAAGTCTGAAACCTCTCTCGCACTCGACGACTTCATCTCTCACTCTCTCCAACTCCCTCTCCTGCAGAACTACAGTTACTCCATCGTATTTAACTACGGCAAAGAAATCATTTGAAGGCAAATCTTTCAGCTTTGCCACGGCAAACAGCCTCTTGTGGACTTTAACTTTCATTTCCATCCCCCATACCACAAACTCTCCCCACGAACATCCTAACGAGTTCCTCGCTCTTCCTGCCATCCCTCTCAACGCCGCTCGAAACGTCAACGCCAAAAGGTTTCACGAACTTCACTACCTCTCGAACGTTGTCCGGATTTAGCCCTCCAGCTAAGACAATATCCACTTCCCTTGCAACGATTCTGCTCACCCTGTGGTCGTGAGTTAAACCTGAACCTTTGCCCGTGTCGAGCAGAACCCTGTCGACTTCGAACTGCCCTATCCTCTCAATGAGTTTCTCGGCGTCCTCTTCCGGATTCTCGCTCTCCCTCGGAACTCTAAAAGCTTTCATCACGAAAACTCCGAACTCAGACCTTATCCTCTCCACGACCTCCGGCTCAATAGAATCGGTGTGAATTTGAACGTGTGTTGCTCCCGTTGCATCTACAACTCCTGCCCAAGCGTCAAAGCTACTTAGAGTGGAAACGACGAAAACCGGGATTTTGGCCTGCTCTATAATTTCTCTGGCTTTTTCGAGCGGAATTCTTCGCTTCGACTCGCACTCGACAACGACTCCTGTTGCGTCAGCGTACCTCTCGACCATTCCGAGCTCTTCCAAGCTCTTGATTCCGCAGACCTTTACGAACATGGCTTTCTCCTCTCCACGTGATTTATCCTGCGAATTACCTCTTTTGGAATCCTGAATTCCATACATCCGTGTTTGAACACGAGCTTATCGTTCTCCTCGCCAGCAAACTTCAGCTCTTCCCAAGAAATGAGCTTACCTCTCCAGATTATGCCCTTCTCGCTAACCACGATCTTCTTTAGTAGCGAGAGTATCCAGAACGTGAGGACAAATATAGGGATGTACCACATCGGATTGCCTTTTGCAAGAGATGCCAGAAACAAAACCACAAAACTAATTGTGCAGACGATCATTCCTAGTGTGAGTATCCTGCACGATTTGAGCTCGTCTTTAAAGGACATCTTATAATGCACTTCCAAGGCTTCTCCCCTCTATCTACCTCATACCTTTACACATCTCAACGAAGTTTCTCACGATTTTCAGCCCGTCTCCGCTCTCGAACTCCGTGAGGACGCTCTCCGGGTGGAACTGGACTCCCTCTATAGCTCTTTTCTTGTGTCTTATCCCCATAACAACCCCGTCCTCCTTAGACACTGCCGAAACCTTGAACCCCCTGGGAACTTCCAGCACCGCGAGGGAGTGATACCTCCCCGCCCTGAGGGGGTTCTTGACTCCCTCGAATATCGTT
>JAMOMT010000106.1 GCA_027066965.1 Archaeoglobaceae archaeon | reverse complement strand
CGACGTCAAGAAGCCGGATGGAGCGTTCTACGCTTTTCCCTCGGTGAAGGAAACCGGATTGAGCAGCGAGGAGTTTGCAAAGAGGCTACTCTTCGAGAAAAAAGTGGCTGTCGTTCCCGGAAACGCATTTGGAGAGTGTGGAGAAGGATACATTAGGTGCGCTTACGCCGTTAGCATGGAAAAGCTGAAGGAGGCTGTGGAAAGAATAGTCGAGTTCGTGGAGGGGCTTTAAAGTCGGACGTAGCATCAAGTTTCCATCTTTTCTTGTTCCGGTAGTAAAGAGTCCAAGAGCTTGGGGGTTTCCGGGAACAGAACTTCTTTAGCTGCTTTCAGCGAATCCGCGTATATGTGTGCATCATTTGCAAAGTGGTAGTAAACGTAGCTGTCAAAGCTCGTGAGCTCGGCAACGTAGGATGTGAGAATCGCGAAGGCGAACATGTTTGCGTGCATAGCACCAAAGATGTCGTTCGAGCGCATGTAAAATATTCCGGCGAGCCTTCTTTGCCTTTCTTGCCTATCTTTCCTACTCGGAAGCCCTATGAACTGGTAACCTCTTAGACATGGAGGCTCGTCGCAGAACAAATCCCACGGCCTCGAGATCGAGACGTAGCAGTCTCTCGCGTACCTGTTCTTCCTCAGCTTCTCTATGCACGCGTAAAGCTGATCCACTCTAACGTCGTCAGCTTCACAGTACCTCGCTCTCTCTGCGTAGGTGTAAACTTCTCCCTCCCCTTTTTTAACGGGTGTGCAGACAGGCTTATCTATGCACTCTGCATGGATCACGTAGCTGTGGGCGTAACTTATTCCGTAATCTCTTGAAAACGGAGCTTTGTCGTGTATTTGGTTCTCCCCAGGTTTTTTTACTTCCACAAAGAGCCGGGGGAGGTAGCGACACTTTTCCTGCCTGCTGAAAACGCTTCCCCACTCAGTTTTCTTCTCCATTCCGTTGTAAACCGCTTCGACTGCAGAATGCCAAGCTGAGGAGATGTAGTCCTCAACTATGTGAGTTCCCTCTTTTGTCGAACCGTACACCTCTTTTGCCTTCAAGTGACCAAGCTCCTTCTCAACCCTTTCGATGTCTCTTTCGTAAACATGGGGGCAGCCGACGAGCATTCCTACACTCCCCTTCTCAAAGCCTGAGAGCTCGCATACCCTTTCCAGCATGTAATTTACGAGGTCGAAGTCGTGAGAGAAGTAATCGGCAATGTCAAGGCTTCTCACGTAAGCTGTTGCGTTAAGTTTCCTGTTGAAGTAGAGGAAGCTGACCTCTGTCACTGCCGGGGGAGTTTTAGAGAGGTGATCTCTGGGCAGCCATAGAGGAACGGACATCCTCCTCGTGAACGGGCTGGCCTTCAGCTTAGCAGCTACAGCGTTTAAGAGCTCCTCAGTCCTGTCAACGTAGCTCTCTCCCTCCGTATGCCAGAACTCCTCCACGTCCGAGCCGAAGTATTCGGGTTTCCTTACTATCAGGAGAGAAGGGGGAGCGTGAATCGCTGTGCCGTATCTCGACATTACGGGCTTGCCTTCCTCCACGATCTTTGCAGCCAGCCTCCTCAAAGCTTCCTCTGGTGAGTCTTCTAGAATCATCGATTTCGCTAAGCTCACAGATAATTTAATTTGACGATTGTACTTTAGAGTGACAATGTCTTCAGAGATCTCCGGTAGATTGAACGATAAGAAAAAGATAGAGGAGCTCAAGAAAAAGATAGAAAGGCTGAAGGAGGAGAAAAACGCCGTAATTCTAGCTCACAACTACCAGAGCCTTGACGTTCAGAGCGTTGCCGACTTTAAGGGAGACAGTCTGGAGCTCGCAGTTGCTGCCTCTAAAACTGAGGCGAACATAATAGTGTTCTGCGGAGTTGACTTCATGGCGGAAACTGCGGCAGTCGTAAATCCGGACAAGAAAGTTCTGATTCCATGTAAGGAGGCGAGGTGTCCAATGGCCTCCCAGCTAACGCCTGAGATGGTGAGAGATGCGAAAAACTCCGGCCATCCGTTTGTCGCCTACGTCAACACGCTCGCGAGCGTGAAGGCAGAGGCTGACGTTTGCTGCACCTCTGCAAACGCACCAAAGATAGCGAAGAAGTTTGCCACCAAAGGAAAGTGCTTTCTCGGACCCGACGCTAACCTCGCTGCATTTGCGAGTAGGGTGAGCGGCGTAAATGTCGAACCCGTTCCGAGTCACGGTTATTGTTATGTTCACAAGATGTTTCAGGTGGAGGATGTGGAGAGAGCGAGAAAAACGTATCCTGAGGCGGAAGTCATGGTCCATCCCGAGTGCGATGTGGAAGTCCAGCTCAAAGCTGACTTCGTCGGCTCAACCAGCCAAATGTACAGACATGCAGCTGAGAGTGATTCGGAACTGTTCGTAGTAGGGACTGAGGTAGGACTAGTGGAAAGGATGAATGCAGAGATAGAGGGGAAGACGTTTGTTCCTCTGAGAAAAGCTGTCTGCATAGAGATGAAACTAAACACGCTCGAGAGAGTTTACCTTGCACTCAAGGAGGAGAAAAACGTCGTTAGAGTTGAAGAGAGCTTAGCCGAGAGAGCAAGAAAGGCTATAGAGGTGATGTTTGGAGTGTGATTCGCGAGTTTACGCTGAATGTCTATTTTAGCTTTATTTGGTCAGTTGGTTAATCTGTTTATTAGTCTGGGTGATCGTTGATTTTGAATAGCGGAAAGCAAAAGACTGTGGAGAGTGTAAGAATTTAGGTGGGTGGTAATGAGCGGGAATGGAATGAATAGAACGAAAGTTGCAATTGTTGGTTGCGGGGCAATAGGTAGGACGATAGCTCTCAGTAGTGACGGGTACGAGGTAACAGCTGTCTTCGACAGAAATCCAGAGAAAGCTGAGGAGCTGGCAAAAGTGACTGGAGCCAGAGCTCTTAAGAGTTTTGAAGAACTCGTGGAGATTTGCAGGAGAGTTGATGTTGTGGTTGAGGCAGCGTCTCAGTCTGCTGTGAGAGAACTCCTTCCAGTGCTTGAGTTTACGAACCTTCTTGTGATGAGCGTCGGAGCCTTTGCTAATCCTGAGGTGGTCGAGATAGCGGAGAGAATTGCGGGGAGAAGTGGAAAGAGAATTTTCGTCCCTTCTGGAGCTGTTGGAGGGATAGACGCCCTCAAAGCTGTGAGGGATGTTGCTGAGGAGGTTGTGCTTACTACTATAAAGAGCCCAGAGAGCTTGAGAGGTGCACCGTTCTTCGAAAAACATAGAGAGGTAGAGGTTGATGAGATAGGAGAGAGAACGCTAATCTTCGAAGGGTCGGCCAAGGAGGCTGTGACCCTATTCCCAGCAAACGTAAACGTAGCAGCGACCGTTAGCTTAGCCTGCCTCGGTTTCGAGAAGACAAAAGTAAGGATATTTGCTGACCCCCATGTGAAGGAGAACATTCACGAGGTATTTGTCAGGGGGGAGTTTGGGGAGATGAAGTTTATCTTCAAAAACAGGAAGCACCCGAAAAACCCCAAGACGAGCTATTTAGCGGCTCTTTCTGCCGTCAGGCTTCTGAAATCTTTTGGTGAGAGTATTAAGGTTGGGACTCTTTGAGCTTTAATATTAGAAGGGGGATTTGATGTGAAAGCATCGATAACTCTCCCAAAACCCGTTGTGGAGGAATACATCAAGAGATTCATAGAAGAGGATGCGTTTTACGGAGACTGTACAGTTGTTTTTCCAGAGGTAGTTGTCGAAGCCGAAGTTGTTGCAAAGGAGAGTTTTCTACTTTCTGGAGTGGAGTTCGCCAGAATGACCTTTGAACTCTGCGAGTGTAAGGCGAAGGTCCTGAAAAGAGACGGCAGCTGGGTTGGGAAGGGAGACATTATTTTGACGGCTGAAGGTCTCGCGAAAGATGTACTTCTTGCGGAGAGAACGGCCCTCAACATAATTCAGAGGATGAGTGGGGTCGCTACAGCTACAAGAAAGCTCGTTTCTGTAGTTGAGCCTTATGGAATTAGAGTGGCTGCCACGAGAAAAACTACTCCTGGTTTCAGGCTTTTCGAAAAGGTGGCAGTTACTCATGGTGGTGGAGATACTCACAGGATGAGTCTCTCCGACTGCGTGCTTGTTAAGGACAACCACATCGCCATAGCTGGAAGCGTGAGGAGGGCTGTAGAGGAAGCGAAGAAAGCATCTTTTACGAAGAAGGTTGAGGTTGAAGTTTCGAGCGTGGAAGATGCGGTTGAGGCCGTCCTTGCAGGAGCTGATATAGTCATGCTTGATAACATGAGTTTAAAGGAGGTGGAAGTGGCGGTTAAAAAGATAAGAGAGGTAGGGGATGTGCTTGTAGAAGCGTCTGGAGGGATAACCCCAGAGAATGCGGAGAGCTATGCCATGGTAGGAGTTGACATCATATCCTCTGGCTGGATAACTCACTCGGCAAGAGCAGTTGATGTTAGTATGAGGATTATAAAGTAGGCGATAGAAGTAGGTGATAGTTTGACGAAAGTGTGGGTCAGAGTTTTTAGACCAAACTTTAAATCTGATAATAGAAAATTTGTTTTATATCCTATGATCGCTTATAGCCTGAAACTTAAGTTTAGAAGGCTTGGGATGAGGGACAAGCTCATGGAGTACTTTGCCTACGTCGATTGCATAAGGGCAGGGGTTGAGAGAGGCAACTCTATACTCCCAGTTGAGGAGTGGGAGGTCGAAGACAGACAGATTATGAAAGAATTGATAGACGAGGATGAGGCTGAGGAAATAGCGATGAAGGCTGCGAAAAGCTGGGGAAACCTGACGGTCATCTCTTGGTGGAATCCGAAAGTTGAAGTTGTTAGGAAGGTTAAGGCGTACAAAGTCTTCTGGATAGAAGATGGCTACGTTCTGGACAGCTTGACGGGGGAGAAGGTAAGTTTACTTAAATGAGCTTTTAAAACCCAAGCGAGCTCAGGAAATCCACATCTCAGCGAGAACGCTGAGAATAGCCGGAATTGTGTGCTCAGTTGCGAAAGTGACGTTTGGTGCGAGGTCTATGACGTAGTCAGCAAACCTGAAAACACCCTTAGGTATTCCCTGCCTGCTCCCCGCGAATATAACTATCTCGTCGCACCTCTTTATCTTTCCAGTAAGTTCGTTGTGGACCTCGCTCACAGAAACCCCGGCGGGATCCGTTACTATTATCAGGTTCCTCTTTCTCCTCTTGTCCCTGACACACTGGTAGAGGTCGTGCAGCAAAACGGCCGTCTCTCTCACGTCCCTTGAGTAAGCTCTCTTCTGCACTTCAAGTCTACTCTTCTGCCCCACCCTTACGCCTTTTATAAACTGCTCGAGCTCGAACGCATTTACATAACCGCACGGAGCGATTACAAGCTCCTTGACCTCAAAAGCCTGAGCTGCCCTTCCTATCGCCTCTCCAAACTCGTAAGCCTTTTTCTCGAGGTAGGGAGTTTGAACGATACTCACCTTTCCGAAGAGTTTCGTGGAATCCTCCTTTCCAAGGTACTTCCTGTGTTCGAGAACTCCTCTTATCATGCCGATGTAAGCCCTATTTCCGATAACCTCGACGCATACGGTTACGTCTGGTTCTATCCAATCCTGAGTGAAGCCGAACTCCAGAAGCCTGCTGGAGAGAGTCGAGGTAACATCTCTGTTTCTGAACGATTTTCTACCCCTGACTCTCGCCTTTACGTCAAAAGTTCTCGCCCCTATCCCTTTCATCTTTTCTGCAACTGCGTCAGCTTTGGATAAGATGCTCTCTATTTCGGCGTCGCACTCTTCCACTACTGGGATAATATTCTCTACTTCCGGAACATTCAATTTTTCTTCGTCATCACTTTCAGCTATCAGGAGACCGAAGAAGCCTGAAGGTCTTACCTCTACAACTTTGACGCCGTTGTCCATGAGGTGAGACGCCGCTATGTACTCCATGTTGAGTGGGGTTTTGACGATGAACTTTCTGGGCATGGCTTCGGGTTGGAAAACACGCCTGTTTATAGCGTTTTTCGTAGTGTTTTGGGGATTTAGCTATGGTTATGATAAATTGTTGTTACTTATAGATAAATACCAAAACTGCCAGATAACGTACTATATAAGATTTACGCTGCTCTTGCTAAATTTATTGCCGTTTTCTCTAAATCCGATGCTCCGATGTAGCGAAGAATATTATTACCAGTTTCCTATTTAGTTTTTATAATCGTCTCTTAATCTCCACTAGTTCGTCTTTATTCTTTCTATTCTTTACGATTCTTCTACAAATTATACAACGTACTTTAATATACTGCACTAAATGTTGTAATTTTTATTGTTTTCCACAGTTTCAATTAATTAAATGCAACCAAAATACAATAAAGTTGAACCAAACAAGGTTTATACCAGCCCTCCAACTCTTGGACGATGCTAAGTTCCCCGCAAGTGTGGAAAGAGTTCTTTGAAACGTACTACAGAGATGAGCTAAACAGATTAGCTGATGCTGTTGAGTACGGTGGAGAGAGATCCCTTTACGTTGACTTTCTCAAGGACCTCTCAATATACAGGGAGGGTAGGCTCGGAGAAGAGTTGCTCTCCTTCCCGGATAGAGTCCTATCTCACGCGAGAGACGGTCTTGCATTAACTGAGAACATTCATGACGTTAACCTTGAAGGCTGCGAGGTCAGGTTCTTCAACCTCCCTACATCGAGGAGAGTGCTGATAAGGGACCTTAGGAGTGAGCACATTGCGAGATTTCTTGCTATAGAGGGAATAGTTAGAAAGGTGACAGAAGTAAGGCCAAGGGTCGTAACTGCGGCTTTTGCTTGCAGTAAGTGTGGAAAGGTTGTATACGTTCAACAGGAAGACGAGAATGTGCTGAAACAACCATACGAGTGCCCTGCCTGCAAGAACAAGCGTTTCATATTCCTCCCAGAAGAGAGCACGACCGTTGACAGCCAGAGAATAAGGATTCAGGAGTATCCCGAGAACCTAAGGGGAGGTGAGCAGCCCCAGCAAATAGATGTGATGCTCGAAGGAGACTTGACTGGTAAAGTAAATCCAGGAGACAGGGTGATAATAAACGGGATAGTCAGGGCTAAGCCGAGGAAGGCTGGAGCGAAGCAGCTCCAGCACATGGATCTGCATATAGAGGGAAACTCCATAGAAGTTCTCGAGCAGGAGTACGAGGAGTTTGAGATAACCGAAGAGGATAAGAAGAGGATACTCGAGCTTGCTGAGGATGAGAGAATATACGACAAGATAGTTGCCTCAATAGCCCCCTCCATATACGGGCACGAGGACATAAAGCTGGCAATAGCTCTCCAACTCTTTGGAGGGGTGCCCAAGAAGTTGCCGGATGGAACGGAGATCAGAGGGGATATACATGTTTTGCTGGTTGGAGATCCGGGAGTTGCGAAGTCTCAGATTCTCAGATACGTTCACAGGATAGCTCCGAGGAGCGTCTATACAACAGGAAAGGGAACGACGACTGCCGGTCTGACAGCAACAGCGACGAGAGACGAATTCGATGGTAGGTGGACACTCGAGGCTGGAGCTTTGGTTTTAGCTGACAAGGGTATAGCTCTGGTTGACGAGATAGATAAGATGAGAAGCGAGGATCGCTCGGCTTTGCACGAGGCTATGGAGCAGCAGACGGTAAGCGTTGCCAAAGCTGGTATTAATGCAGTTTTAAGGGCAAGGTGTGCTCTCTTGGGAGCCGCAAACCCCAAATACGGTAGATTTGACAGATACACTCCGATAGCAGAGCAGATAGACTTGTCTCCAACTCTCCTCTCCCGTTTCGACCTGATATTCGTGCTGACTGACGATCCGGATGAAGTTAGGGATAGAAAACTTGCGGAGCACATACTCAAGACTCACGAGATAGGTGAGAAGTTCGAGAAGCTCAGGAACATTGCATCTGCTGAGTACACGAAGGAGGAGCTGACTAGGGAGTCCGAAATAGCGGAGATAGTTCCCGCAATAGAGCCGGAGCTGTTGAGGAAGTACATAGCGTACGCGAAGAGAACAGTCTTTCCAGTACTGAGCGAGGAGGCGAAGGAGAGGATAATGGACTTCTATTTGAGTCTGAGGTCGAGGGCCAAGGAGAACTCCGCAGTACCAGTCACTGCAAGGCAGCTTGAGGCTCTGATAAGACTTGCAGAGGCTTCTGCGAGGCTGAGGTTAAGTGACGTCATAGAGAGAGAAGATGTGGAAAGAGTTATTGGGATAATAAGACACAGCCTCGAACAGATAGCCGTTGATCCGGAGACGGGTGAGATAGACATAGACTACGCGTTTACTGGCACTTCCAAGTCTCAAAGAGATAGGATATTTATTCTCAAAAGGATAATAGAGGAGCTTGAAGCGAGCTATGAGAAGGGAGCTCCGGAGGAGGAAATCCTTAGAGCAGCAGAGGAGGAGGGGATAGAGCCGGCGAAGACGAGGGAGCTTTTAAGGAAGATGAAGGAAGTTGGAGACATATACTCCCCAAGGGATGGTTACTACAGGCTTGCGGTTAAGTGATTGTTTTTTGATTTTATTGATAACACTCAATCTAATAGTAACCAACTTTTGACGCTTACATAACCAATACTTGACCACCAATCAACCACCATCAAACATCAAACCCAGAACTTCTCTCACGGCAAGCAAATCGAGTTTCGACTGGAACTTCAAAATCCCCCTGACGGGGTCGACGAACACGATGTTTTCCCTGACCAGATACCTCTTGGTAACTTCGTCTACTATGTTTGGTAACTGCTCCTTCACAGCCAACTCCTTTAAAGCTGAAATTACCTTCTCGTACTCAACCTCATACATTTTTCCTCTAATCACGACTTCATCTCCAAGCTCTTTCAGAAGTTTCAGTGCTTGTGCAATCTCGCTTCTCCTTGAACTGAGCATCTCCCCGCAGAACTCCCTCAGACGATGCCTGTTCTTCACAGCCTCAACCAGGTAGATCGGTTTTCCACCAAAGTAGTTCAAAGCCAACTCAACCTCCCTCCCGCTAAAGCCATAATTCTCCAGAAACGCCTTAGCCGTGTCGTAATCGAAATCATCAACCAGCAAATACCTGCACCTTCCGTGCAGCATCGCCTCACTATAAACCCTTTCTATGAACAGGCTGTCAGATGAAACAGCAAAAACGTGGCAGCTGTGCATCTCCTTCGTCAGCCTTATGAAGAGGTTGAACAGCTCGTAAATTAGATAATCATCGATCTTTACATCTCCTATCTTCTGCAGTTCATCCAGAATGAGAACAGAAATTTTGCCGTTTGATTTAACTTCCTTCACGACCTCTACTATGTACCTGAACGCGTTCTTCGGTTTCCCTTCCTTGAAGAACTGGTCAAGGAGAGCTCTGGAAATAGGTATGCCGGCAAACCTCGTAACTTCCGCAACGACCTCTTTTACCAACTTCTTTTTCCTGTTCTCGTTTATCTCAAACAGCGCTTCTATGAAGTCGTTATAGTCCCTGACGAGCCTTTCCCTTAGATTAATGTAAAACACTACGAAATCTTCTGGGAGTGTATTGATTACGTGATTGAACAGTTCTGTCTTTCCCGAGTTTATAGGGCCGTAAACGAAAGTGATGAGGTCAGGTCTGCCGGTTAAAATGTTCGTGATCTCCTGAATCTCCTCTTCTCGATTGTGAAACTCTATTTCAAGCATAGTTTATACTACTTGGCAAACTTTTTATTTTGTTCGATTGCCGTATTTACTCTGTTTTGTAGTATTAAGCGAGTGTTTGCAGTGAGTGACAGAAACAAAAAATTATGGAAACCAATTTAAATCATCTCTACAGACGGGGAAAGGATGGCTGAGAAGGATAAGAAGTCTGAAAAGTTTATCGTGAAGAGGAGCGGTTATCCATCAAAGGGAGAAATAGTCATAGGCACGGTAACGAGGGTTCTTGACTTTGGAGCTTTCGTTTCACTCGACGAGTACGAAGGAAGGGAGGGACTCGTTCACATAAGCGAGGTAGCCCCCGGCTGGATAAAGGACATCAGGGATCACGTCAAAAAAGGACAAAAGGTTGTGTGCAAAGTCCTTGACGTAAATCCGAAAAGGGGGCACATAGATCTCTCGATAAAGGACGTTAACGACAGGCAGAAGAGGGAGAAGATACAGCAGTGGAAGAACGAGATGAAGGCCTTCAAGTGGTTGGAGATAGCAGGAGAAAAAGCAGGAATTGACAGGAATGAGCTTTTGAAGATCGGAAAGAAACTCATAAAGAAGTACGACACAGTCTATGGAGCTTTTGAAGAGGTAGCTTTCGAAGGCTACGAAGTAGTCGTGCCTTTGACTGGAGAAGAGCTTGCCAAGGCAATGGCCGAGATAGCTCAGGAGAACATAAAGCCGCCTAAGGTGAGAGTCAGAGGATACTTCGAGCTAAGGAGCAACGCTCCCGACGGGGTTGAAAGGATTAAAAAGGCACTCATGGAAGCTTACAAGCACGGGAAGGATGTTGAGATGAAGTTGGAGTATGTAGGAGCTCCGAAGTACAGGATAATAGTGGAGGCAGAGGACTACAAGGTGGCGGAGAAGGCGTTAAAGAAGATAACTAATGCTGTGCTTAAAGCAATAAAGAAGCTTGGAGGGACCGGCAACTTCGTCAGAGAGGCGATCTGATGAAAGTTAGGATGAGGAAGTGTCCTAAGTGCGGAGAGTACACTCTCAAAGATACCTGTCCTAAGTGCGGGGAGAAGACGTGCACACCCTTACCACCCCGTTTTTCTCCCGAAGACCCTTACGGGGTTTACAGGAGGAAGCTGAGGAAGGAGCTTGGCTTCTTCTATAGGAGAGTTTGAGCTTCGGTTTTAGTCTGCAGTTTGAGTAAAAGCGAAATGATGAATATAGCGAAATCTATAAAAAAGAAGTCGAACAGGAGGTGGTTTCATGCTCAAGAGAGTTGACGTCAGGTTCATCCGCACTCCCGAGGAGATGGGGCTCGAAAAACCGGTGTTCATAGAAGGTTTACCGGGAATAGGGCACGTGGGAAAACTCGTAGCCGACCACCTTGTAAAGGAGCTCAAGACGGAGAAGGTTGTTGAGATCTACTCTCACCACTTTCCCCCGCAGGTGATGGTCAAGGAGGACGGAACCATAGCGATTCCGAAAAATGAGATTTACGCTTACAAATCTGAGGGTGAGAGTCCCGACTTACTGATACTCGTCGGAGACTTTCAGAGCATAAGCAACGAGGGACACTTCGAACTCGTAAATGCGTACATAGATGTTGCGAAAAAGTTCGGGGCGAAGAGAATATACACTCTTGGTGGTTACGGGATAGGTCGGCTAATCGAAGAACCTTATGTGCTCGGAGCTGCCAACTCAAAGGAGCTCGTCGAGGAGCTGAAGCAGTACGGGGTGAAATTCGAAGATGGAGAGCCGGGTGGAGGAATCATCGGAGCCTCTGGCCTTTTGCTTGGAGTTGCGATGCTCGAGGGAATAGAGGCTGCCTGTTTGATGGGTGCAACTTCCGGCTACATGGTCGATCCGAAAAGTGCTAAGGCCGTACTTGAGGTGCTTATGAAGATGCTAAAGCTGGAAGTTAGCGTTGAGGCGCTCAACGAGAGGGCGAAGGAAATGGAGAAGCTGATAGCTCAGATAAAAGAGATGCAGGAAAGTGCAATTCAGCAGTGGAGGGGTGAGGAGGATTTAAGGTATTTCAGGTAATAAAAATTTTCACAAATTTTTTCAGTAAATGAGTTCCTCGAGCATGTCCTTTTTGGCCGCGAGTCTGACTTCTCTTGCTATTCTCCTGCCAGCGTACATCGGTTCTCCGAACAGCACGTAACTGTATATTGAGTACGGAACTCCAACGTTACTCCCTGCAACTATCCTTGCTGATATCTCGAAGACGAACATCTCTGCGTTCTCGTCGAAAACAGTTTCGAGGCAGAATGGCCCCACCATTCCCGGGTAGGCTATCTCTTTGGAAACATCAACCACACTCTTGGCAGCTTTTAACGCTTTTGCGAGCAGGCTCTCCCTCAGTACTACGGGAAAGTTGCCTATTACAGTGTATGTCGGACTTATTTCCGCTTTCATTTGTTCTCTCGCCGGAATTCTACCTATGCCATCAACACTCGACTCGTACCTCCTGTCTGCGGCGATGAGTTCTATCCTGTCGAGAACAGGAGAGTAGAAAAACGTGAAGTAAATGTTCGCACCAACTATGTACTCCTGAATGTGGGCTTTTTTCACGTCTTCTTCGTCAATGAGCCCCTCCTTTACCATTCTTTCTGCTTTTTCATAGAAATCTTGGGGTGAAGAAGCGAGGAAGTAACCCATCCCACCCCTCGCTCCAGGGTACTTTACTATAACGAGTCGGTCTATGTCTTCTGGACTTTCGAAAGTTTTCGGAAGTTTCAGTCCAGCCCTCAAAAGCCACTCTCTCTGCTTTTCTCTCACGGTTTCCCACAGCATTAGCTTCCTGTTCCCGAAAACCGGAACGTACAAGTCGTTTAAACTCCCTATGTAAGCGTTAAAGCTTCCGTGCGGCACTATAATTGCATTTTTCTCAATTAGCTCGTCCTGAAGACCCTTCTTGAGTAAGTCGCCGTAATCTTCTATCTCTATCAGCTCGTCCGCAACCCCAAAACTCTCGTAGATTATCTTTTCCCTCTCCCTGCAGATGCAAACGGTTTTGAAGCCCTCGTCCTTCGCACCTCTCAATATGTTCAGTGCCGAGTGGCTTCCCAGAGTTGCTATGGTTAGGTTTTCCCTGTCGTAACCTTTCAGCACCTCTACTGGTTTTGACCTGTCTATTTCGTCTTCCATTACTCCCTGAACCTCACCGCTCTCATCCACGATACCACCTTCCAAGTTTTACACTTCACCGTGCTGGCTCGCACACGACATAACTCTCACCAATTTTAAACATGTAAACGTGTCTGTCTCCCTTCAGTCCCTCCTCGAACTTCCTCCTCACCCTCCAGTACTCCTCTGGCCTAACGTTAAACCTCAGCGTCACCTTCCCCACGTTTACCTCTTTCAGCCTTTTCTTGCACGCCTCTCCACACTTCTCAGAGAAGAGGACATTGTAGTACTTCAGGAAAGCAGAGGGAACGATATCCTTCACTTGAAGTAACGTTCTCCTTGTGTCCAAAGTAAGCAGGTAGGCTTCTATCCCCAGTTTTCCTGCAAGGTTCTCAAGGAGTCCGGAGTGCGTAATCGTTCTGTCTACTTCAGCTATAGTGTCCAGTTCCAGCTCTTTTACCTTTTCAATTCTCGCCTTTTCATCCTCGGATGTGACCCTCTCCTTCGAGGGTAGGGAAACTGCTGAGGTGTCGCATTCGGCTATTTCTCCAGTGTAAAATGCGAGTCTATTAAGTCTGAAGTCCAAAGATGTGTACTCCTTTTCTCCCTTTACGGGAAAGGAGGAATCAACTCTTTTGGGAGGCATCTGTGGAGGAAGCTCGAAAACGAACATGGAGTTGAACCTCTCAATTATCTTTAGTGGGTTAGGTTGCAGAGATTTGAGAGTCCTCACTACCTCGCTTTCAGGTCTTGCGGGGTCCGAGAATATAACGTCGGCACCTCCTTTGAAGTTGAACGCATCCCCGCAATAAACAGTCGCCTCGCTTTCAGTGGCGAGAATGTTCAGGGCTGCGAGATAGGCTCTTTTCTCCTCTATTTCCACGCCAATTGCTCTCCTCCTAAAACCGAAATAGCATAGCTGCATTCCAGCCCCACAGCTAACGTCTGCCACCTCGTAGTCCTTCAACCTCTCAGCTCTGTATTCCGCCACGACTGATGGAGTTGAGTACCTGTAACCACTCTCATCGAAGAACAGCTTTGACGAAAGCTTCCCGAACTTCTCCTTTCCCCTTATCCTAAGCCTCGCCGCTACGTAAGCGTCTCTCGCCGAAAAAGGGATTTTTAGACCTTTAAGGTACTTTTTTACTGACCTGATCACTTGTTTTTCTTGATACCCTCTCCTGATGAGTTCTTCAGCCCTCTTTACGGCCTCGTCAGCCCTCCTGTAGTCCCTTTCCTTCACAACTACTTCTTTCATGCTACTTCTTTTTCTTCTTTATAACGACTACATCTCCGAGGGTTGGAGTGAGGTTACTTTTCTTGGTCTCTACCTTTACTTCCGGAACCTTCTCCCTAAGCTTCAACCCGAACAGCTTTTCGAGCTTCTCCACAACCTCTGGCTCTGGAGTTATCTCGCCGTTCTCAATTTTCCTTATCAGGGACTCCTTCTCCTGAATTCTCTTCGCGAGTTCTGCCTGGCTCCAGCCCCTCTTTTCTCTTTCCCTTCTTATTATCTGGCTGAAGTTCTCTACTAGTTCCTCCACGAAAACTATGGGTTCAGTTCTTGGTTTGCTCTTCTTCCTGAGTGTAAGCTTCTTGACTTCTCTGAACGGCTTCTCCACGCCGTACTCCTTGCATCTTGCACACACAGTCATCTCGCTTCCTTCCACTATTATTCTGTAGCTCCTGCCCTTAATCTCTCTACCGCAGATTTCGCACTCCATCTTCTTCACTTCCCTTCCTGCCAGCTTGAGGAAGTTGGCACTCTCAACTTTATTGCTTTTCGTTTGCTTCCCCATATTTTTTATCGATATGTTTATATACTTCTGCGGGATAGTATTACTTTTGGAGTCACTTGACAGCTATCGGGGCCTCGAAAAGGTTTAAGAAAAGAGAAAGTTTAAAAGTAATCGAAGGTATGCGATTAAAGAGTTTGGTGGAGGTTATGAAAGTGGAGAGTGACGATGATGTTGTAAGGGAATATCCGAAGGACGTTAACGTTTCGGAATACTTACTTGATAGACTCAGACAACTTGAGGAGGAGTACGTCAGGCTAAAGGAGCTTTACCGGAAGCTTGAGGACGAAAAGAGGTTTGTGGAATCCGAGAGGATAAGGTACGAGAGAGAAGTGAGGAGACTCAGGAGCGAGATAGAGAGGCTGAGAACCCCCCCTCTGCTCGTGGGGGTAATATCCGATGTCCTTTCCGACGGTAGAATAGTCGTCAAGTCCTCAACTGGCCCCAAGTTTGTCGTTCACGCGTCCCAGCACATAAGCAGCGACGAGCTGAAGCCTGGTGCAAGGGTGGCAATGAACCAGCAAACTCTCGCAGTCGTCAGCGTCCTTCCACCTCCGAAAGATCCTGCAGTTTACGGCTTCGAGGTGGAGGAAAGGCCAAAAGTAACATACTCTGACATAGGGGGGCTGGAGAAGCAGATTGAGGAGATAAGGGAAGCAATAGAGCTTCCACTGTTAAAGCCAAAGCTTTTCGAAGAAGTCGGAATAGAACCGCCGAAAGGAGTTCTGCTCTACGGGCCACCCGGCACAGGTAAGACTCTGCTTGCAAAGGCGGTTGCCAATCAAACGAAGGCAACATTCATAAGGGTCGTTGGCAGCGAGTTCGTCCAGAAGTACATAGGTGAGGGGGCGAGACTCGTAAGGGAAGTTTTCCAGCTCGCCAAGGAGAAGGCACCTTCGATAATATTCATCGACGAGATCGACGCCATAGCGGCGAGGAGGACAAACAGCGACACGAGTGGTGATAGAGAGGTTCAGAGAACTCTCATGCAGCTGCTCGCTGAAATGGATGGGTTCGATCCGAGGGGAGACATAAAGATAATTGGAGCCACGAACAGGATAGATATCCTTGATCCTGCTATACTTAGGCCAGGGAGGTTCGACAGGATAATAGAAACACCCCTACCAGACTTTGAAGGCAGGCTTGCGATATTCCGCATACACACGAGGGGTATGAAGCTCGATAACGATGTGGATCTGAAGGAACTTGCGAGCATGACGGAGGGAGCGAGCGGGGCGGACATAAGGGCTATAGTTACAGAGGCGGGAATGATGGCGATAAGGGACGACAGGACGAAAGTGCGGATGAAGGACTTTGAGAAGGCAGTGGAGAAGGTAATGAAGAAGCAGTCCAAGCCGTTCGAGCTGAAAGGAGTTATGTTTGTTTAAATTTTTTATTATATTAGAGTAAGATATTGAATACATATATTAGTTGCTTCTCTCACGAGCTCGATAGGCCTGTCAAGCCTGCAGTTTGGCACTGAAAATAGCAATCAGCAAATCTGATAATCTATTTTCCACAGCCAAATGTGCTTCGGCGTTCGCTGAACTTTTGGTGTTACTAATACTGTTTTTAGTATGATTAAGTTATATTAATTTTTAGTTGAGTAGCACCAAAGAGGCAGCTGATCTTTAACTTCATCAGTCAATTGGCGATGAAGATATATACCTTCCCGCACGACTTCTGTCGTGCACGAGATGAGTTTCGCCCAGTCTTTGCTCGAAAGCGTGCTCAGAATAGCGGAGGAGAAGAAGGCGAAGAGGATTACGAGGGTTGTTGTTGACGTTGGAGAGTTACTCATGCTTAACCCTGAACAGCTCAGGTTCTGTTATGATGTCATAACGAAGGGGACGATAGCGGAAGGCTCTGAACTTGAGCTGAACATTGTAAAACCTGTTATAAGGTGCACTCTCTGCGGAAGGGAGTTTGACACGCCCTTTGCTCTCTGCGATTGTGGCGGAGTTGTAAGCGTGGAGGGCGGAAAAGATGCGATCATAAAAAAGGTCGAGATGGAGGTGTGAGGTTGCACAGAATTGAGGTTGATGCGGAGATTAGCCTGCTTGAGGAGAACAGGAAGTTTGCGGGAGAGAACAGGGAGTTTCTTGCCAAACATGGGGTTGTTGCTTTCAACCTGATGGGTGCTACCGGGAGTGGAAAGACTCTCCTAATAGAGAGAACGGCTGACTCTCTTGGGGATAGGTTGAAAATAGGTGCAATACTTGGAGACGTTGCGGGAGACGACGACTACAGGAGGGTCACAAAGCATGGTGTGAAAGCTAAGATGGTGAACACAGGTAAGGAATGTCATCTCGACGCTCACCTTATACACCACGCGATAGAGGAGTTTGGAGATGTCGACCTGCTCTTCATGGAGAACGTAGGTAACCTTGTCTGTCCAGTTGACTTCGACCTTGGAGAGGACTACAGGATCGTTATTGTGAGCGTGACCGAAGGAGACGATGTTGTGAGGAAACATCCAGAAATATTCAGACTGGCGGATGCTATAATAATAAACAAAGTCTCTCTCGCTGAAGCTGTGGGCTCTGACGTAGAAACGATGGTGAGAGACGCGAGAAGACTAAATGCGAAAGCTCCTGTGATAAAGATGGACCTCAAGACTGGCGAGGGGTTTGAAGAGTGGCTGGAGTGGTTGATGGACACGTATGAGAGGGCAAGAAAGCTCAAGGGGTGATTTGGTTGTGCCTTGCAGTTCCAGGAAAAGTTGTCGAGGTTGATTATCCATTTGCGGTCGTTGACTTCAAAGGTGCAAGAAGAAAAGTGAGAATAGACCTTCTTGACGACGTGAAAGCAGGGGACTACGTCCTTGTGCACGTGGGCTTTGCCATACAGAAGGTCGAGAAGAGTGAGGCGGAAGAAATAGAGAGCTTTCTCGAACAACTCGCTTGCTGATGTGTGTTTTGTTCGTTGAGTTCGCTTAAAATCAGAGAACTTAGTAAGCGTGGAAGGTGAAATCTTGAGCCTCGGGAAAAAGATAGCGGAGATGATTAGAGAGGAAGCGAAGGGAGAGGAAGAGATAAGAATAATGCACCTCTGCGGGACGCACGAGGACACGATAACAAGATATGGTATAAGGTCTCTCCTGCCCAAAAACGTGAAGCTACTGAGCGGTCCAGGCTGCCCCGTTTGCATAACTCCCGATTCGGATTTGCAGAAAGTCTTTCACCTGCTCGAGAAAAAAGACGTAATTCTGACCACTTTCGGAGATATGGCGAGAGTGCCGTGTATGGGAAAAACTCTCTTCAGTTTTCGCGGAGAGAGAGATGTCAGAATCGTTTACAGCGTTTTCGACGCCGTTGAAATAGCGAAAAAGGAGAGCAAGCCGGTAGTTCACTTTGGCATAGGGTTCGAGACGACGATGCCATCAACGGCTCTTGCGGTACTGGATGACGTTGAAAACTTTTACGTGTTTTCGTCTCACCGCTACTTCATTCCAGCTATGGACTACCTGCTCTCCCTCGGAGAGGCGAGGATAGATGCATTCATAAATCCTGGTCATGTCTCAACGATTGTCGGAGTTAAGGCTTACAACGAAATAACGGAAAAGTATAGAGTTCCACAAGTTATAGCCGGTTTCGAGGCTAACGACGTATTGCTTGCAGTTTTCATGCTCGTAAAGACTGTGAAAAAGCTTAGAGCTGGTGAAAAACCTGAGAGTTTGCTCATGAACGAGTATACGAGGGCCGTTAGCTACGAGGGAAACGTCAAGGCTCAGAAGGTTATGGAGGAAGTGTTTGGCAGGGAGGACTGGGAGTGGAGGGGGCTTGGAGTCGTTCCCAACTCGGGAGCTCCGATTTCCAAGAAATATTCAGAGCACGACGCCTGTTTTGCTTTTGAAGATGTATTTGAAGATTTCACGCCCTCAGAGGATCCGAAGAAAAGAGCGTGTAGGTGTGGTGAGGTGCTAAGGGGACTGATAACTCCCAAGGATTGCCCGCTGTTCATGAAAAGCTGCACTCCGAGAGATCCAGTTGGCCCTTGTATGGTTAGTTTTGAAGGAACTTGCAGTATATGGGCAAAGTACGGGGAGTATAATTTCTGATATTTCGTGCGACCTTTGAGTTCTCAGTTGGAAATAGAAGTCACCGGAATGACTGCTCAAACTCGTCTACAGCTCTCAGTAACTTCTTTCTAAGCTCTTCCACACTCCTCCTCATTTTTTCGGCCACGTCCTTTGGCTTAACGGCTGAGTAGACGTAGTAGTATCCTCCCCCATCCGAGCACCTCTTCTCTCTGACAACGAGTCCGCATATTAGGAGCTTCTGTAGGGACTTGTAAACGGCGTTTTCTCCTCTACCCACGATCTTTGCGATATCTTGGCTCTTCATAGGATCGCCGAGCAAGGCTCTGTATATCGAGACATCGAGCTCGTTGAGTCCGAAAAAACACTCCAGAACGTTGTCGCACCTAAGCAACGATATTGCCTCTACGAGCGACTTCATGCGTTCAGAGCCTTCTCTATTTCAGCCCTCACAGCGGATTCGGGCAGAGCTCCAATAAAGGCGTTGACGACCTTTCCTCTTTTGAACATCAGAACTGCCGGAATGCTCGAGATTCCAAAGTAGTTCGCAAGCTCAGGACTTTTATCAACGTTTACCTTGTAGAACTTCACCTTTCCTTCGTACTCCTTCTCCAGTTTCTCAAGCACGGGTGACAGAAATCTACAAGGTCCGCACCAATCCGCATAGAAGTCTATCACTACGAGCTCGTCTCTGTTTATCGCCTCTTCAAATGTCCTCGCGTTGAGTTCCATCATGCTCTCGAGGTGGGAGGAGAGATATTTAACTTTTACTGGTTTTTACAAAACTGGTAAAAACCGCGGTAACCTTTCAACCTGCTGAAAGTCGTGCATGCTTGCACCCCCTTCAATTAAGAGAAAACTTTATTAAAAACTTTAAAGTTACATCAGACCAAGAGCTGTTAACTCCTCCGCTATTCTTTCCACGGCTTTTACAGCGTCCTCTGGGTTTTTCCCCCCGGTTACGACCATCTTTCCAGACCCGAAAATCAGGACGACGACTCTAGGGTCGTCGAGCCTATAAACGAGTCCCGGAAACTGTTCCGGCTCGTACTCTATGTTCTCCAGCCCGAGACCTATTGCTATCGCGTTGAGGTTCAAATCGACGCCGAGGTCTGCTGAAGCAACGATGTTCTGGACCTTTACCTCAGGTTCGTCTATGACAGGTATTCCGAGCCTTTTTATTATCTTCACCACCTGTCTCACTGCCCTGTTTGCATCTTCAACAGACTTAGAGCCCGTACACACGACCTTTCCGCTCCTGAAAATAAGAGCAGCCGCTTTTGGTTCCTTGGTTCTAAGAACGAGTCCCGGAAACTGCTTGGGCTTGTACTCAGCATCCGGCACCTCTTTCGCTATTTTGTTCAGGTCTATGTCCTCGCCTATCTGGGTGGAGGCGACGACATTCTCGATCTTTATCTTGTAATCCTTCATTCTACCCCCCGTATTTAAGGGTTTATAAAATATATAAATACCTTTGCATGGTGATGGCAATCGGGACGATTAATTTTGCTTACAGAAATATTATAATAGAATACTAAAGATTTACTAATGTGCTTTAAATATGAGTTCAAAGCTTTAGGCGTAAGAGCTGTAAACGCCTATGCCCTTCTCCTTCAGCTTCTCTTCCTCCGCCCTCCTGTACTCTAGAGTGTCCTTTATTATCTTCTCTATTTCCTGATCCGGGTTTCTGTAGTATGCGTGGATCAGGCTAGTCACGTCTCTGTAGTTTCTCACTCCGAGCTCGTGCAGTTTCCTGAGGAAGGTCTCTCTCCTCCTTAGCTCGCCGTAAGTGGCGTCGAGATCATCTCCAGTCACCATTGCAATCTTTTCAAGCTTCTTCATGATTCCACTCAGTATGTAGGTATCGCTGTACGGGTCCCAGACGTAAACCTCGTTTATCAGCAGGTTCTTATCAGATGGATCTATTCCGAGGACCTCGTAAACTCCTCTAGCTCTCCTCTTCTTTACTCCTCCCTTAGTCCACTGTATCTGCACGATTATTATGTCGAGGAACTGTATCATGCTCCTCGGGACATTCAAAGGCTCGTTTTCGAGCCTGTATATAGCTTGTTGAATATCTCCAGCGTGCAGAGTGGCGTAGGCAGCGTGTCCTGTGCTCATCGCCTGAAACAGCGTTTGAGCTTCTCTTCCTCTAACCTCTCCGACCACTATGTAGTCTGGTCTTTGCCTGAGAGATGTTTTGAGGAGGTCGTACATATCTATCTCCTTCTCCTGATCACCTATAGCCTGCCTCGTCACCTCTGCCACCCAATTCTCGTGCATGAGTGCTATCTCCCTCGTGTCCTCTATGGAGACTATCTTTGCTTCCGGCGGAACGAACATCAACAGAGCGTTGAGTGTCGTTGTCTTGCCACTCGCAGTTTCTCCTATGATCATGACGTTGAGCTTGTTCTCGACAGCCATCCAGAAGTAAGCGAGCTGCTCTGCTGTGTAAGTTCCGAGCCTCAGCAGGTCTATGGGTGTTAGAGGATCTTCACTGAACTTCCTTATCGTGAAAGAAGAGCCCCTCGGCGTAACATCCATTCCGTAAGTTGCCTGCAACCTGCTGCCATCTGGGAGAGTTGCATCTATTATCGGGTTCCCATGACTGATGTGCTTGTTGCATATCTGCACGAGTGCTTGAACGTACCTGTCTAGCGCTTCCTGACTAAACTTCAGGTAAGTCCTGAGGTTTCCGAACTCCTTGTGGTAAACGTAGACCGGTATCTCGTATCCGTCGCAGTGAATGTCCTCTATGTACGGGTCGTCCATTATTGGCTCTATCACACCTATGCCGAGGAAATCCCTGAAGAGGTAGTAGAGGTACTTCGCGTTCAAAACGTCGGATATAACGACTCCATACTCTCTGACTATGTCCCTGTAAGTCTTAACGAGTATCTCCGCCTTCGCCTCTGGGCTTATGGAAACGTCCTTCAGCATGAGAACATCCTCTAGGTCCTTATATATCTCGTCGAGGAGCTGAACTTCCTCCTTCACAAGCATGGGCTCTACAGCAACGTAAGTTTTCTCGGAAGTTGACTTGTTGAACGTTATAACGACTTTGAGAAAAGGTCTGTATATCCAGTACTCCCTTATTATCTTCTCGTTTATTCCGGCTTTCCAGTCTCCGAGTATTTCTTTTTCGCTTACGTCTCCAGCGTACTCTTTCAGCAGGGGAAAAAAGAATCCCGGCTTTAACTTCATGCGCCCGAACTTTTCAAAACAAAACTTATAACACTTTCCAAATTCTTCAGATTATGTGTTTCGCTGTTCGAACATGTTTGCAGCTTTTTGCTACTCCACCAACTCTAAGTCGCTAATTGCTAATTACCGATGTTAATCGTCAATCAAGTCACTCAAACAGCACGTCGAGCTTGGGCTTCTTGAGCAGACCCTTTCCCTCCGCCATGCTGAAAAGAACGTCCATAGCCTCCACTACACTCTCGGGCATCTCGTAGGTGTAGTCGTTCACATACATCCTCGCGAACTTTTCTGTGAGCTCCTTGCTTAGCCCCCTAGAGTATTTCATCGCGTAGCTTACAGCCTCCTCTGGGCGCTCCATTGCGTACTTTATGCTCTCCTTCATAGCCTTGAGAAACGCCTTCTGAGTCTCCTCATCAAACTTCCTGTTTATCGCGTTCACGCCGAGGGGCAGGGGGAGAGATGTCTTGTCGTTCCACCACTCCCACAGATCTATCAGCTTAACGAGTCCGTGGTCTTTGTAAGTCATCTGTCCCTCGTGTATCAGCAGACCTGAGTCGACTCTCCCCTCCTTTACTGCGGGAATTATCTCGTCGAACCTCATCTCTACAGGTTCGAAATCGATGTTGAGATCGTCGCACGCGAGGGTCAGCAGGAGGAAAGCGGTCGTGAGCTTCCCGGGAACTGCGACTCTACCAAGCTCGTCGAGCTCCTCTCTCGCCACAACAACAGGCCCGTAGCCGTCTCCAACGCTCGCTCCAGCAGAGAGAATCCTGTAGCTTTTGCTCAGGTACGCGTACGCGTGAACGGATATTGCTGTAACGTCAAGCTGGTTTTCGAAGGCCAATCTGTTGAGAGTTTCTATGTCCTTTATTACGTGCTCAACCTCGAACGGCGTCTCAATCTTTCCAGCCGTCATCGCGTAGAACATGAACGCATCATCTGCATCCGGCGTGTGTGCCACGACTATCTTCATAACCTTGGGTTAGAATGGGCGAAGTTAAATAATTGCCGCCTCCGAAACTTACTTCTAACGATTTTTCTCAAACTTGTCATGCTCTATGCCTGCCTTCAGAGTAAGGGTGACGGCACGAGAATTCTCGCAAACGCCACGTACCCTTCAAAGCAGGGGGATGGCTTGATATACGACTCAAGCGAGAGCGATTTGCGTTTCTCTGACCTGAGAGAGGATATGCCCCTTAAAGTCAGGGGATTTTACGCCGTCGTCGGGTTTAAAGCGGAGCATGTCCTCCTCTCGAGGGACGTTATAGGCGGTTATCCTCTGTATTACTCTCGAACGGAGTTCTCATCATTCTCCCGCATGATTAATCCGGTTGAGTCAGGTGAGAGTGTAAACAGAGTGAACCCAGGAGAAGTCGTTAAGGTTTATTACGACGGGAGAATTGAGAAACTAAGCTACAGCTTCGATGAAGTCTTTAAACCTGACCCCTCTCCAAAAGACGAGGGAGAAGTTGAAGTCTTGCTTGAAGTCGTTGAGAGAAAGCTGAAGGACTTTGGGCAGGGGGACTGCATATCTTTTTCTGGCGGGGTTGACAGTTCTCTGCTTGCTGCAATGTACGACTTACCTCTCGTAAGCGTAACCGCGAGCGAGAAAGAGGAGGAACACGTTAAGAGAGCTGCGAAGGAGATCGGAAGAGAGATTTATATCTTCAGGTTTGGAGAGGAGGACGTTAGGGAAGTGATTCCTGAGGTGCTTAGAGCGGTAGAAGAGCCAAACCCCTTCCACGTGTCAATAGGTATTCCCGTATACCTGTCGATGGTGAAGGCCAAAGAGCTTGGCTTCGAAAGTGTGATTTTCGGGCAGGGAGCAGACGAGCTGTTTGGAGGCTACAAAAAGTACGAGAACTACAGGGGAGAGGAGCTATTTTGGGTTTTGAAGAAAGATGTGGAGATGCTTGGAGTTAACAACCTCGAGAGAGACGTGAAGCTCTCTTATAGGGCTGGCGTTAGAATCCTTACGCCATACCTCCAGTGGGATATAGTAGAGGCTGTTATGAAGATACCAGGGGAGTACAAGGTTAGAGAAGTGGGCGGAGAGATAATCAGGAAGTACGCTCTCAGGAAGATAGCCGAGAAGTACTTGCCGGAGAGCATAGCTTACAGGCAGAAGAAGGCAGTCCAGTACTCGACTAAGACATCCACAATTCTCGAGAAAATAGCCAAAAAGGAAGGGATGAGCGTTAAAGAGTACTTAGAGAAAATTTATTCGAGTCTTTAATTTGCAGGGTGAGTGGCGTGCGAAAGGCGAGGATACTTGCTATCTCTGACACTCATTTCTTAGGCAGGGAGACGCTCAACTTCTGCCGTGTTTTGGAGAGCTTGGAGTTCGACTTGCTCGTTCACGCGGGGGACTTTACAAGTAGAGAGAGCTACGAGCTGCTGAGGGAATTATGCAAGGAGAGAGGAGTAGAGCTGCTTGCCGTAAAGGGAAACTGCGATAAATTTGACCTTCCAGAAGTTGGAACAGCCGAAATATACGGAATAAAGGTGGCTGCAAAGCACGAGCCGCTAATGGACGACTTTTCTGACCTCTACTACTTGGCAAGGGAGCTTGAGGTGAATGTACTCATTTTTGGCCACATCCACAGGTTTGCTCTTGTCAGCGAAAATCCGCTTGTCTTTTGTCCCGGAGCTGTGAAAAATGACCAGTTCGCTCTGCTCGAAGTTACACCTTCGAATTTCGTTCTGAAGTTCTTTAAGGGAGGGGAAGTTGTTGATAGTGAGATTTTTGAGAGGAGCGGGTGAGGCTGAAGACAGGGCACATGCAGGCGTAGTCGTGGTGAAAGACGATTATATTGAAACACCTTTTGGTAGGGTCAACCTTCCGCTCGAAAAAGTGCTCGACATCATGTGTGAGCTCGGCTTTGAAGAAGTTCTCGTTTACTCAGATGGAGCAAGGGAAGAACTCTTTGAGGTCGTGGAGTGGGAGACCCCCCGTTCTGTAATCGAGAAGCTGAAGAGGTCTGGGAGAAGTAAGAAGTGCGGGGCAATAGCGATGTTCGTCGGTTTCGTCAGAGAGCTCAACGAGGGGAGGAGGGTTATACGGCTCGAGTACGAGAGGAACGACGAGCTCTACAAGAAAAAGCTTGAGGAACTGAAGAAGAGGGTAGAGTCCTACCCAGGAGTGGAGGGCGTGGAAATCTTTCACAGAATCGGGAAGGTGGGAGCTGGAGAGGACATCGTTTACGTGGCAGTCATGGGCAGGGGAAGAAAGGATGTGTGGAAGGCAATAGTTGATGCGGTAGAAGGGATGAAAAAGGAGCTGCCTGTGTGGAAAAAGGAGGTTTTTGAGGGAGGGGAGGAATGGCTTTGAAAAAGAAGGTTTAAAGTTTCAGTTACTTCTTTACAGCCTCGACGACCTCTCTAACCCTGCCGGAGTCGATCCTTCCACGCCTTTTGATGTACGTCCCGACTATCACCCCGTCAGCTAGGCCTTTTCTCGCTATTTTCGATGCGAGCTCTGGTGTAACTCCACTGCCAGCGTACACCTCGCAATCCAGCCTTTTTCTGAATAGCTCAAGCTCCTCCAGCCTCACGCTCTTACCAGTCGCACTTCCAGTCACAATAGCTGCGTCTGCGAGGCTCCTCTCAAAGTTCTCTGCGTAGTCCTCCATATCTGCAAAGTGCTTAGCGTGCTTAACGTTAACGTCTGCGAAGACTTTTGCCTTACAGTCGATAAATTTCTTATACCTCATGAGATCGGCAGCTATCGGCTCTAATGTCCCCTCTGGAGAAACTGACGGGAAGAAGAGTTGATTAACTCTAACAAAATCTGCCTTTACCGCCTTGGCGATTGCCAGTGCCGAAATTCCGTCGTTTCTGAGGACATTTATTCCAAGGGAGAGCGAGATCTCCTTTCTTACCTCTCTCGCTATAACACTCATGCTCGCAACAGTCTCTGGCCCAACTTTCACCCTGAAGGGCTTGTCTTCGAAGTTCTCCACGATTACGCCGTCTGCCCCTCCTTCCTCTATCGCTCTTGCGTCCTCAACAACTCTTTCAACTATCTCTTCCAAGCTCTCGTTCTGGTAGAGGGGCGAGCCCGGAAGGGGTGGCAGGTGAATTACGCATATGACCTTCATCGTCTCTCCTTTAGGATTTTACTTCTCTTTCTCTTTTTTGCACTTTGTGTTCTGAATTTTCCGAACCAATATTTAAGTTTAAACGGCAGAAGTGGCATTGCGGTGTTTAATAGCTATTGAGTGATGATAACAGGTTCGTAACTTCTCTCGCCTAGTCTGGCTAAGTAAAACATTTTAGATTTTTGAGTTATTGTGATCACAATAATAAAATAAAGATAAAATCTGAAAAAAATCACAGCCTGCGACGCCAGGTAATTACCAGTAACACGAGAATTGCAGAGATTGCTGCAATCGCACTAAACCCTGGAATCCTCGTGTTAACTCCAGCGTTCAGGTTTGCCGACTCTTCAAAACTTGGAGCCGGCATGTGCTCCACCTTTACTAGCTGGCTGTGCTGGTGCATCTTCGCGAGAACTCCTATCAGCTTCGCTATCCTCTCTGAGAGCTTGAAGTACGCGAGCTTAGCAATGGAGTTCGAACTTGTCTCCGCAAATTCGTAGTATGCAACTGGCAGTATTGGAGTTACGTGCTTCTCGAGCTGAGCTATTGCTATCTGAGCATCCTTCTTTGAGGCGTTTACCTTCTCCTGCAGTAGCTGCTGACCTGTTGGAGAGTTCGTTATTCCTATCAGCTCTATGCTCAGGCTTGCTTTGGTTATCGCGTTTATGGCTGAAAGAGCTGCTCCACAGTACAAACCTTCGTCGAGCTGAGCTCTACCATAGTCTATGTCTTGCTGTGCCTGTTCGAGCAAATCCTTCTGCCCGTATATCGATCCGGCGTAAATAACAAGCGATTCTGCTTGGCTTAAGTAGAGCTGAGCCCTCCTCTTTATTTCGTTCTTTCCAAGAGGTATGTCCTCCTTTATACCCGGCAGTAGAGAGAGCCAGAGCCTCGCACTCTCGACTCTCTCCCTCGCGTAAGCGAGGTAACCGAGAGCTGTGTAGAGGTCAGAGGAGCTTTCGGCTTTGTTCAGGTAATCCTGAGCTATCGTTAGCCTCTCCTCAGCGGCTCCGTAGAGTTGGAAGCTCTCTAAGCCCACCTTTCTGCTCGAGGAGTTGAGGTACTTCATTAAGTTGTCTATGTCGCTCTGAACTCTCTTGAACTCGTTCTCGAGAGCCTCATCGGTCGTAATCGTGTGCTTGTACTGTATGTACCTCATGTTTATCATGGCCGTGAACCAGTCGCTCGTTGCAGTGTAGTACTTGCCCTGATCGTACTCCTCCTGAGCCTTTTTCATTATGTTCTTCACGCTGCTGAGCTCATCGCTCGTGGCAATCTGGCTGACAATTGAGTAGAGGTCTTCAGCTTCGCTCTTCATCCTGTCCGCGAGCTTTTTGAGTATGTTCGAGTACCTCGTCAGGTTAACGCTCGCGTTCTTCTGTTTTATCTCGTAGCCGGTGTAGTACTCGAGAGCCTGATTTACAGTTTCGACCTCTATGACTTTGACTCCAAGTTTCTGTCCGAGCTTTACGACGTCAACGGGCTTTACCACTGTGGACTCGAAGACGAACGGGCCGTTCTTCACAACCTTTACCTCTCTGACATAAACTATTCTCTGCCCAGCAGGAATAAGGAAGTACTTCGCTCCATGGCTCGCAGCTGCTTCGAGCTTGTATGGAATCCCTCCAACTGGCCCTATAAAGCCGTCCGGGTAGATCATCCCGGTCATGAAGACGTCTCTTCTTATCGTGAGGTTCTTCAGAGCGGCTATAGTTGCGACGCACATAACTCCTCCAGCTGATGGACCTCCGACTATCGGTGCATTAGCTTGAATTATGTAGAAGAAGTCGTGCTTCATGTAGTCAACTCCAAGCAAATCGCACGCTGTGAGGGCTGCGAGTTGAGCACTACCCTGCATGTCTATCTCCGTGTAAGGAGATGTGGAGACGAACACTTTCCCGTTTCCCGGAGTTACTATCACTGTTATGTTTATCACTGCACCTTCCGGCTTCTCTCCAGTTTTGACGGCAACCGCTTGAATCTCCACCTTTCTCTCGTGCAAAAACTGGGCTGATGCCGTGTGCACTGTGGACAGGAACAGAACAGCTATGAGCAGTACTGACAAGGCTGAGCGTGCTGAACGTGTTGAGAGTTTTGAGTGCTCTGAGTGTTCTGGAAGCTCTGAACGTCCGGCCATGAGAGAAGTATGAGAAAGGACAGAATAAAGTTTCTGTGGCCGTTTTCATATTTGGTTGTAAAAGTGCGACATGCAAAGTAGAATGTAGAAATAGGTCGCGGAAGCTTTTAAAAGGTGTAAAACTTAGGTCAATGGAAGCGATGATACTCGAACAGGTAATAAAGGCACTCAGGCATTGCGGTATAAAAGAGCTGAACGAACTCCAGCTTAGAAGTGCTGAAGTTATTCTGAGTGGTAAGGACTGCCTCATAGTAGCTCCCACGGGTAGTGGGAAGACCGAAGCTGCAGTAGTACCTGCTCTGAGCGAGATAGTCAGAAGGAACAGTGATCCAATTGCTTTAATCTACGTCACCCCTCTAAGGGCTCTTAACAGGGACATGCTTAGGAGATTAGAAGCTTTAACGAGCAAGCTTGGTCTGAGAATAGCAGTCAGACATGGAGACACCTCGAAAGCTGAGAGAGTAAAGCAATCGAAGCTCGCACCTCACGTCCTCGTAACGACTCCCGAAACTTTTCAGATTCTGTTTCTTGGCAAGAAGTTGAGGGAGTGGCTAAGGAACGTGAAGTACCTAATCATAGACGAGGTTCACGAGCTCTTTCAAAGTGAGAGGGGTGCGCAGTTATCTGTTGCTGTTGAGAGGCTTAGGGAGATAGCTGACTTTCAGACAATCTGTCTCTCGGCAACGGTTAGGGAGAAGAAGGCTGTCTCCAAGTTCTTCACTTCAAGAAAGTGCGAAATAGTTGAAGGTTACCAGAACAAACCTTACTCTTTCAGAGTCGTTAAGCCTGAGAAGAGGAGTGAAGACGAGAAGGTGGCCGAGGAGTTGTTCGTTGACAGCGAGGTTGCTTCTCAACTCAGGTACATAGCGGAAGTCGTGAAAAGACACAAATCTACTCTTATATTCGTCAACACTCGTCAAACGGCTGAGGCTCTGGCTTTAAAGCTGAAGAAGCTCGTGAAGGTGGAGGTTCACCACGGATCCCTATCTAAGGAAGCAAGGCTGGAGGCTGAGAAAAAGCTTCTGAACGGGGAGATAAAGGCTCTGATATGTACTTCCTCGATGGAACTCGGAATAGATGTCGGGCACGTCGATTGCGTTATTCAGTTTAACAGCCCGAGACAGGTCTCGAGACTCCTGCAGAGAGTTGGCAGGAGCGGGCACAAGGCAGGAGAGGTTTCGAGAGGATACATCATTGCTTCGGGATTCGACGAGATATTGGAGTCATGGGTCATAGCTGACAGGGCTTTAAGGGGCGAAATAGAGAGGGAGAGGTGCCACGAGAAGAGCTTGGACACTCTCGCCAATCAGATTTCGGCCATGGCGATGGAGTATGGTGGTATAGAGGCGAGAAAAGCGTACGAGATTGTGAGGAGAGCTTACCCCTACAGAGAGTTGGGTTACGAGGAGTTTCTTAAACTCTGCTCGTTTCTTGACGAGAAAGGGGTCGTTGGGCTCGATTCAGAGTTAAGTCCGGATCTGGAAGCCTCAAATCAGGAAAGCTTTAGAGTAAGTGAAAATTCGAAAAATCCGAGGATATTCCCAAAGAGGAAGACGAGGAGGTACTTCTACGACAACGTCTCCATGATTCCGGACGAGAAGAAGTACAAAGTCGTTGACGTAACATCCGGTAGGTGCATTGGCTCTCTCGACGAGGTCTTTGTCACGACGTTCAGGGGAGAAGTCTTCGCGATGAAGGGAGAGCTGTGGAGGATAGTTGATGTCGGGGAGGTCGTTAAGGTCGAACCTGTAAGCGGAGAAGGAGAGGTGCCGAGCTGGGTCGGGGAGGAAATTCCAGTCCCCTTCGAGGTCGCTCAGGAAGTTGGAGAGCTCAGAGAGGTCATAAAGAGGACAGTCGATGCGGTTGGCAGGGAGAAGACGATAGAGATGCTGATGAAGAAGTTCAGCACGACGAGAGAAGCTTGCGAGGTCGTTGTTGACATTGTGGAAAGGTGCAGCATCATTCCATCCGATAGAGTTGTAACTGTAGAGCAGGGGGAGGGCTTCGTCGTCGTAAACGCCTGTTTTGGGCACACCGTTAACGAGGTGTTCGGCAGGATTCTCGCGATGCTGCTCTCCGCGAGAAGAGCCACGAGCGTTTCGGTGGAGATAGACCCGTACAGGGTGAAGCTGTTTCCTGCGAGAGTAGATGAGGTGCTGAAAGTCTTGAGGAGCCTGAAGGACATAGCCGAGAGTAGGGGAGTTGAGGGAGTAGAGTGGCTTGCAGAGAGGAGCTTAATCGACACGAAACTCCTACAGTGGAAGGTCGTTTCCTCAGCAAGAAAGTTCGGGATAATGAGCAAGAACGCAGATGTAACGAGGATGAACTTGAAGAAACTCGTTTTGAAACTTAAGGATACGCCGGTTTACAGAGAAGCAGTTAGAGAGCTTTTTACGGAGAGATTTGACGTCGAAAGGCTGTACGAAGTCGTTTCGAAGCTTTTTGACGAGATTGAAGTTGTAGAAATGAGCGGGTTGAGTTCAATTTCTCAGGCAGCAAGGCAACAGGCGTTCGACCTGCTCGTCCCTTCGAAGCCCACCTCAGCAATCCTCCACGTTTTCAAAAAGAGAATTGAGAGGGAGTTCTGCTGGCTCTACTGCATGAACTGCGGGTGCAAGATAAGGTTGCAGGTGAAAGACGTGAAAGAGCTGAAGTGCATAAGGTGCAAGTCGAAGCTCGTAGCTTGCGTTAACGCGAGGAGAGATGTAAGTGAATACTCAAAGGATGAGTTGATGAGGATAGCGAACCTCGTGATGTGCTATGGCAAAAGAGCTGTTTACGCGATGAACACTCATGGCGTTGGAGCTGACACCGCTGCGAGAATTCTTGCGAAGTATTACAGGAACGAGGAGGAATTCTTCAAGGAGCTGCTTGAAGCTGAGAAGAGGTACATAAGGACGAGGAAGTTCTGGAGTGTTTGAGGGATGATGTTTTTGGATATTATCCACGTTCTGCAATTCCGATTCTAAAGTTCAACAGTTCTGCCAGTTAGTAAAACATATTCGGTAGAGTATTACTTTGTCTATGCCAGTTAAAGTATCATCCAAGGGGCAGGTAGTCTTGCCAGCAGAGCTGAGGAAGAAGTACGGGATTGAAGCTGGAGAAAACGTGGAAATTCTGGACTTTGGAGGGGAGATCGTCATTGTTCCCGTTCCAAAAACGAAGGGTAGAGGGTTTTTGAAGTTCAGGGGTGGGCTTGAAAAAGTAATCGCAGCTTACAAGAAGATGGAAAAGGAGAAGGAGTTGAAAAAGTGAACTACGTTTTTGGACAGTTTTGCCATTCTCGCATACCTTAGTGATGAGGAAGGAGCTGATAAAGTCGAATTGTTAATTGAGAATGCTGAGAAAGGTAAAATAAAATTGTTTATGTGTTATGTCAATCTTGGAGAAGTTTACTACATAACTGCGAGGGAATTTGGAACAGTTAAGGCAAATGAAGCGATTGCGATAGTAAAAAGATTACCTATTGAATTCGTGGAGGTTGATGAGAGTCTGGCATTAACAGCTGGGAGAATCAGGGCTATGCACAGCCTAGCTTATGCAGACGCTTTTGTGGTCGCAACGGCGTCGCAACGGCTATTGACAAAAAGGCGACCATAGTAATGGGTGACAAAGAATTTGAAGGAGTTTATCCTGATGTGCTGTGGATAAACCGTTAAGATCACCAGATAATCTGTAACCTCTGCATGTCCAGTAAATATCGTCCAGTAAAACTTATTCGCAGCCGAATGGAAACTGGAGAAGTCAGAGGTGGTACGTTGAAGGTCTTCCTCAGCGAGACTGACGAGACACTTGAAGACATAGCAAAAGAGATCATGAACTGCAGGAAGTGTGACCTCTGGAAAGCGAAGACGAACTACGTGCCGGGAGAGGGGAGCGAGAACGCTGAGGTCGTATTCGTCGGAGAGGCACCTGGAAGGGAGGAGGACAGGCAGGGCAGACCGTTCGTCGGAAATGCTGGAAAACTTTTGAACGAGCTACTCTCGAGCATAGGGTTGAGGAGAGAAGATGTGTTCATTGGAAACGTTCTGAAGTGCAGACCACCGAACAACAGGGATCCGAAGCCAGAGGAGGTTGAAGCTTGCAGCCCTTACCTGATAAGGCAGCTCAACGTGATAAAACCGGACGTGATAGTATGTTTGGGGAGATACTCGGCTTCTTTCATCTTTGACCTGTTTGGCATACCTTTTAGGGGCATAAGCAGGGAGAGGGGGGAAGTAAAGAAGGTTAGAGCTTGGGACAAGGACGTGTTTATAATTCCAGTTTACCATCCAGCTGCCGCTCTTTACAAGCCTCAGCTCAAGGAGGTTTTGGAGGAGGACTTCAAGAAGATTGGAGCTCTGCTGAGGAAGAAAAAGAAGAACCCAACGCTTTCGGATTTCGGCATTGGCTGATCGTAAGAACTTGCAAGTGGCGACGTTACTTATGTCAGCTGGAATTTGAAACTTGAAAATTAAAAATGCTTAGTTTTTTATATCATTGATTGATGGAATTTTCATGAACGTCCGACTTGTCCTTCTGCTGGCGATAACAGTTCTCCTAACCTGTTGCGTTCAAAATCCCGTTTCACACAATCAGAACTTCACGCATCCAAATCACGAGCGTAATTATACTAATTTTCACGTTAACAGCACTTCAAGCCCTCAATTCAAGTTCAGCAAAAAATACAGGGCGAGGGTCGTTAAAGTCGTAGATGGGGATACGATAGACGTCGAAATTGGTGGGAAAGTTTACAGAATCCGCCTTCTTGGCGTGGATTGCCCGGAAACGTCTGCGAGCAGAAACAAGCCCTACGAATACGACGACATAACGGACCTGAATTACTTAGCGAAGTGGGGTGCGAGAGCTAAAGAGTTCGCACGCTCGGAGCTTTACAACAGAACAGTGTATGTAGAGTTCGACAAGATGGCCGGGTTTAGAGGAGAGTTCGGGAGGTACCTCGCGTACGTTTACGTCAATGGAACGGACTTCAACGCACTCCTCCTCAAAAAGGGACTTGCGAGGGTTTACGTAGATCACTTCAGCAAAGAGCAGGAGTACATAAAGCTTGAAAACTACGCTAGAGAACACGGAATCGGTCTTTGGAATTACTCAACCTCGACTGGTACTGCAATAACGCAATCGACGCGAACGACACGTGTTAAGATAACCTACATTCACTACAACGCTCCCGGGAACGACTGGAAGAACCCGAACGGAGAGTACGTCGTGATCAGGAACTGTGGAAACACGACGGTCAACATGAACGGATGGACGCTCGAAGATAAGGCTGGACACACGTTTACGTTTCCTAACATCACTTTACATCCGAACGAGACTGTTACCGTTCACTCCGGGGAGGGCGTTGATAGAGACCACGTTCTCTACTGGGGCGATGGAGCGATATGGAACAACAACGGCGATACGGCTTATCTGTACGACTCCAGAGGCAGGCTCGTGGACACTTACACCTACTGACTTACGACGTGAGAAATGCCAATTCTCATGGCTTAAAACCGGTTGAGAAACTCTGACCTCTCGACCTTCACTCCTTATAAATTCCAGATTAATTCAAACTTCAGCAGAAAGAGAATTATAATCCACCTGGCAAGTTTGGGCATGAAACTCAACCTTGAGTGCATACCGTGCTTTATGAGGCAGGCTTTGAAGGCTGCAAGGTTCTGCAAGCTCGACGAGGAAAAGCAGGAGAGAGTGCTCAGGGAGGTAATGGAGGCTCTATTGGAGGAGAGGTGGGATAAGACTCCTCCAGAGCTCGCTCACGTCGTCCACGCAATAGTCAGGAAGTATGGCGGTGACCCCTATGCGGAGATAAAGAGGAGGAGCAACGAGCTCGCCCTCTCCCTTTACCCCCAGGTCAAGTCCCTTGTGGAGAAGAGTGAAGATCCTCTTAAGACTGCCGTGAAGGTTGCCATAGCTGGGAACATAATAGACTTTGGGGCTGTTGACAAAGATAAAGTGGAAGACTTCAACCTGCTGGATTTCGTGAAAGGGGTTGTGAGCGAGGAACTGGCGATAGACGACTACAGCCTTTTCAGGGAGAAACTGGAGGCTGCCAAGACGATCCTTTACTTTGCTGACAATGCCGGGGAAATAGTCTTTGACAAGATACTCTTAGAGACGATATTCTCCCAGTTCGGGAGGTTGAAGGTGACCTTTGTTGTGAAGGCGGGACCAATAATAAACGATGCAACCATAGAGGATGCAAAGCAGGTTGGAATAGACGAGGTCGTTGACGAGTACCGCTTCATATCCAACGGGGAAGTGGGAGTTGAGAGAAACTCTCCCGAGGTTAAGAGCTGGATTGATGAACACGATGTCGTTATTTCGAAGGGACAGGGGAACTACGAGGGGCTGAGCGAGTTCGAGGGGATCTTCTACATGCTCATGGTCAAGTGCCCAGTTATAGCGAGGCACGTTGGAGTTGATGTTGGCAGTAAGGTTTTGCTTTATCGGTGATTTTTTAATGATTTAATTATTAATTTAATTGTTAATTGTTATATTGCTAACAGGTTTGATTGCTCGTTGATGGTGGGTGGGGAAATAAACATAAACTTCGTTGGAACAACGAGAAATGGGGTTATTATGATCTCGATAAGGAAGGGAGTATACGAGGAAATTGTGAGAAAACTCCGTGAGGAGGTCGAATATTACGAGGCAATAGCCAAAAAATTCGAAAAGAAATATGGATGTTCACTGGGGGATCTGGAAAAGAAAATAGAGGAAGAAGGCGTTCCAATCGACAACCACGAAATTTGGGAGGACAGTATAGAGTGGAGAAATGCAGTTGAAGAGCTTGGAAAATTGAAGAAACTTTTGGAAGAGCTTGAATGATTCTCAAAAAGGTCGCTAAGAAACTGCTGGACTGCGATATAGTGCTAAAGGTAGAGTTCTTGGGAACTAAAGTTAGAGCTTACTTAACTAAAAATTATATTTTAGATGTATATTATAGCCAAACTACTGGGAAATATAGCTATGCTTTGATAAAAGATGGCAAAAGGATAGTTGGATGGGATAATGCCCCTCACCACGTTAAAGTGGAAACGCATCCTCATCACTTCCACGACAGCGATGGCTCAATTAAACCATCTAACCTCATTGGTGACCCTCTGGAAGATCTAAACGCGATCATAGATGTTGTTAAGAAAATCATGGATGAATGCTCGTAAATCCAGTCATTCGGGAGAATAAGCTGCAACCTGTTCGTTTTTCGGGCAGTTTATCCAGAAACTTAACGACGTTTTGTAACAGGATTGGGAACATTTAATAACACCCGATACATAATCTTTAAGGTTCAATAAACTTTTCTTTGTCTTTTTGGAGTTTTTTCCACATTTCATCGATGTAGTCCAAGACTTCTTCGTGGACGTCTACTACTCTCTTTACGACGTTGTTAAGAGTTTCTTCCTATTTTTTAAGCTTTTTCAGGAGTTCATCGTTCAGAACGATTACGGCCATGTTAACTGTTTAGCAACTTATTGAATTAATAATTTCAGTTACCCTCAAAGTGCCAGAGCTGGAAATCTGAAAGCTTTAAAGTTTCGAAACGAACGTTTAAACATGAAGGTCGAGTCGTACCTTTACCGCTCACTGAACGGTAAGGTGGAATGCTTAACCTGCAGGCACAGGTGCAGGCTTGACGAGGGAAAGTGGGGAATATGCAGGGTCAGGAGGAATGAGGGGGGTAAGCTTTACGCTTACAACTATGGTCTGGTCTCTTCCTTGGCCTTGGATCCGATAGAGAAGAAGCCCTTCCACAACTTCAGACCGGGAACTAAGGCTCTATCGTTCGGGAGTATAAGCTGCAACTTCCGCTGCCAGCACTGCCAAAACTACACGATCGCTTTTGCCGACCTGAGCTATCCTTGCAGGGAGATGAGCGTGGATGAGGTTGTGGAGACTTTTCTGGAGACGAACGCTGATGGTGTTGCGTGGACTTACAACGAACCCGCGATATGGCACGAGTTTGCATTGGATGCGAGCGTCAGGATAAAGAAAGAGGGGGGTTACGTCGTTTACGTCACGAACGGCTACATGAGTAGAGAAGCTTTAGATCAGTTCGTCGAGGAGAAGGCTTTAGACGCTGCGAACGTTGATGTGAAGGCGTTTAACGAGGAGTTTTACAGGAAGGTTTGCAAGGCGAAGCTGAGCGAGGTTCTGGATTCAGTGGAGTACATGCACTCGAAGGGAATATTTCTGGAACTGACGTACTTAATAATCCCGACGATGAACGACAGCAGGGAGGAGATAGCTGCTTTCGCGGAGTGGGTTTACAATCTTGATAAGAGGATTCCCGTCCACTTCTCCCGCTTCCACCCCGACTTCAAGATGACTCACTTGCCACCAACGCCCGTGGAGACGATAGAGATGGCCGTGGAGATCGCGTATGATGTGGGTTTAGAGTACGTTTACGCTGGAAACATTTGGGGGCACAAGTTCGAGAACACTTACTGCCCGAACTGCGGGGAGCTGCTGATAGAGAGGGAAGGGTTCTTCGTCAGACGGATCGGGCTGGATGGGGATAGGTGTCCGAGGTGTGGGTACAGGCAGAATATAGTAATTGGGTAAGTTACAGGATCTCTGTTTCCTCCTCTAATTTTTTAGCTATTTCATCGACTGCATTCTTTTCCAAGCCGTACTTCTGTAATTTTTCAGCAGTATCTCCAGAAACCTTTAACACATAAAATCCTTTAAATTCGTGTGTAGCAACCCGTTCAAGGTCTTCCCAGTAGAATACTGGAACATTGATAGAGTACTCATGTAGGCTTTTCTTTAGCTTCCATTTCTCCTTATTTTCATCACCATCCAAATTAAGTCCATTTTCTTTAATTTTGTCTATTATCTCCTTCCAGGTCATTTTGTTGCTACTAGGATCTTCTATTATTTTAGCGAGGACTTTATCGACTTCATCGCCATCTATTTTCATAATTTCTGGAACCACAACCTGAACTCCGACAATTCTTCTAAACAATCTTTGAGCTTGGTTTTTCTTTTCAACTGAAAAATACTTAAGGAAATCTAGATTTCGTTTAATTTCAGCTATGTATAAATCTTTGAGAGTAGGATTTTTCACACTCATTTTCGTAAGGATTTTACTGATTTCGGGGTCTACTGTCTTTGCAGGCTGATTGAACACTTCTTCAATCATATGCTGTTCTTCTTCATATCCTAAAAGTTCACCTTTGTGCTTTTCTAAAATTTCTATAGTTGCTTCAACAACCCTTTTATCGTAAATCTTTGAAGTGCCTATATCTATCTTTGGTTCTCCATTTTCGCCTTTCTGGCCTATAAACACAACTATGTTTGGCCGATCCTTGCTATAATCATAGTTTCTGTTTCTGTGGACTCTACCCCACCTCTGCACTTGGCTGTCTATTGGAGAAACCTCGGTAAGCATGGCGTCAAAATCTAAATCTACGGAAGCTTCGATTATCTGTGTGGAAACGACTATAACTTGATCTTTTTTCATTAACTCTTTGATCTTACGAATTCTTTCGGATTTTTCTTTTTCAATTAATCTCGAGTGGAGTAAAAACACATTATGGTGTTCTTTTTCCAACTTCTTATATACTTCAATCGCCTTGCTGACATTGTTTAAAACTACAAATAGATTTTG
>JAMOMT010000105.1 GCA_027066965.1 Archaeoglobaceae archaeon | reverse complement strand
CTTCAGCTCCTTTTTCTTCTTCCAGACTTCAGTGGCAAGCTTAAAGTCATTCATGTGCGGCTTTTTGATTTCGCCAAGGCTTTCGAGTACCGGCACCCTGTAGTAGAGGTTGTTTTCGAAGTACCTTACGAGGCCGTTCGGTTTGAAGCCAGCTCTTATGGTCACTGTCGCGAGAAAGTCGTGCCATATCAGCATTCCCTCAGTAAGTACGTCAATACCACACTTCTCCTGGTTCTCAAGCACTTCGAGCTGTGCTTTCTTTAAGATGAAAGGATCTACTCTCACATCGAGATCCTTCTGCAGACCCTCAACCTTCTTGAGGTACTTCCTGAACCATTCCGGCCTCGGATAGCTACTGGCAGAGGTGGTGAGAACTTCCACATCTCCGCGAGTTGTTCGGAAAAAGAAAACAATTTCATTTGATGCAATGGAAAGAAAGGTTGATGGAATTTTACCGAGGACTTTATATAACCGTTAAGCGAAAAACTGAGCAAGCGGGGGTTGCCGAGCCAGGCCAAAGGCGGTGGACTCAAGATCCACTCCCGTAGGGGTCCGAGGGTTCAAATCCCTCCCCCCGCATGGCTATTTTCTGGAATTATTTTCTAGAGGAAAACAATAAAGAAAACTATAAGCGAGTGTGCACGTAGATGTGATCCTTGTGGTGCTTTAATTCCCCATGCCCCACAATTTTAAGGCCGTTATCCTCAAGCTCCTTCAGAACCCTTTCAAACACGACTTCCGGCTCAACTGTCGAGTCTATGCTCCGCGCCTTAACCATGAGCAAAGCATTGCCATCTCTCTTCAGAAAGAAATCTACGTTCCTCAAAAATATCTCGACCTGATTTTTCTGAGAAACATCCTGATAAAGAAAATCAACTGGCTCCACTACTCCCGCGTAACCTTCGGGTTTTGAGGCATCTTTGAGGAGAGGAATTACGTTCCTCCTTTCCTCGGCCAGCTCTAAGAGTTTTGTAAAGGGCTTTGCTGAGTACTCAACAGCGTAAATAATTCCCCTATCGAGGATGTCCGAAAGGTGGCTGGCAGTAGTACCGCTCGCTGCTCCTAAATAGAGACACTTCCAGTCAGGTTCAATGTCAAAACGGTACGAGAGAAGCATTGACGCGAGCTTACTCCTCGAGGGTACCCACTCCCTAAATTCTCCAAACTTTCTCTCCCCGTAGTGTGGCTGGTAACGACTTTTCGTCGCTATTACCCTTCTATCACCCATTGTAATCAGAAAAACGTTGTGGGTTACTTTTTCCACCTTCTTTTCAATTTTCATCGTTTCAGCCTCTTTTTTGGAGCTTATGAAGGTTTACCTGCATGTATATGAATTTCCAATTTTTTGATGATATTGTTAACAGCTAAGATTAGTTAAATTTAAACTCAAAAAAATCATATTATTCTATCGCTCCCATCGGGTTCAGATGTTATGTTGAATCCAATATCACCCTTAACGTGACACCAGCTGCACCCTATTACAGCGTGAACGCTCGCCTCGTGGCAAGCCATGCATATATCGCCGTGGTACATTCTCGTGTAATTGGCCGTTTGATTAAGCATGTACTCGTGGCCAGAAGCCGAAGAAGATTTCGTCTGGTTATAGTATATTGGATAGTAAGGATCGTAAGGCTTCCCGTATCCGTGGCAAGTTAGGCACGAAACTTTTTCAGCACAGTGAATCTTGGTGGAATTTATCTCTATTGCAGCGGGAAGGAGGTTGTATGTTGTGTTGGCTGAAGGATTATCCACTTTAGCGTAGCGGTAGAGGTTGTGGCATTCATCGCAGTAGGAGTTGTTTATCCACGAGGCGTTGAGAGTTGAGCCGTAGGCTGCGAGGGCGTGGTATCTGGGGTTGCCCCACAGATTGTAGGAGCTCCACCTAGACGCGTAGTAAACGGGAGAGTGAGTTCCGTTAATCAATCCAAGGTATATGTTCTCGTGGCAGGAGGAGCAGTTTATGTCGTTTACAGGAATAAACTCGTGCATGCCGTTAAACTTCACTTTTGAACTAATCGAAATTTTAATCCTCCTAACACCATGGGGTACAACATCGTACAGATCCCAGTCAGAGAGGGAGTAACTCAATGAATACTGATAACTAAACACCATATTCTTCGACACGTTTGCGTGGCACATCAAGCAAGCGAGGTTCTCATCCCCCTTATTCTCGAAGTAAACGACCATAGCCTTGTGGGCTGCGAAGTAGGGGATGGAT
>JAMOMT010000104.1 GCA_027066965.1 Archaeoglobaceae archaeon | reverse complement strand
TTTCGATTTTTACTCTGCAATGGAATAATTTATAAGTTTTATGGTAGTTTAAATTTGTTTATAAAAATTACTTAACTTTAAAAATTTCAGACAGCGTATCGTGATGCCAAGTTAAACAGTAGCACAAAAATAAATGAAAAAGTAAACTGTTGAAGAATTACACTCAGATGCCGAGCCCTTTTCTCTTTTCCTCGATGTGTTTCAGCATCTCGCTGGCTGCCTTTTCAGCATTGCACTCAACGAGCAGTCTACCACCGGTCAGTTTCGGCAACTCTTCGGTAAGAACGTTCGTTACGAGCTTCGAGCCGCTAACGAACGGATCTGGACAGACGTGAAGCAAAAATCCGCTCGCTAAGGCGAAGGCTCCGTCTCCAAGAGCTTGCTCTTCAAGCCACTGTGGAGCTGAGACTGCAACTGGCAGGTCTGGCAAATCGCAGTTCAGCTTTTCAGCCAAGAACTCCGCAATGGTAACTATCCTCGCGACGCTCATGCATATTCCAAAGTCCCAGACTGGAGGTAAGTTGAACTCTTCGCAGACTTCTCTAAGCCCGTCTCCCGCATAGTTAAGGCCTTCCTCGCTCATGAAGCCAAGTCCCTGCAACGCATAAGCAGTGCAGCCAGCCGTCCACACGAGAACATCTCTCCTGAGCAGTTCCTTAGTCAGGTCCCTTATCAGCACGTCATGGCCTCCGCTCACGAGGTTCGAGCAGCCAACGACTGCAGCAACTCCCCTAACCTTACCCTCTGCTATTACCCCAAGTAGCTTCTCAGCATTTTCAACGACAAACCTCTCGGTGAAGCCGACCTTCGCCCTCTTCGTTCCTCCAAACCTCTCAGCCCTCTTCCTCGCCTTGTACGCCTCTATTGCTCTCTCGAGAACTTCTCTTGCGACCTCCCTGCTCTTCTCCGGGCTCCAGCTCACGAGTTCAGCTCCATCGATGAAGGCAACATCGTCTATCGCCATCAGCCTGATCTTCTCCTTAGCGGCTATTGCCGTTAGACCAGGAAACGTGCAGTTGAACTCAGATACGACGGCATCTATCAGCCCACTTGCTGCGAGAGGTTCAGTTCCAAAGTTGTTCGAGCACTGCCCGACGAAGCACTTGCCAACCGGCAACCTGCTTTGCAAGTCCTGCCCGACGCACGTCGCTCCTACAATGCTTATCCCGTCAGCTCCCGCATCTCTCGCGAGCTTCTGCATCTCTTCCTCCATCGCCAGCTCTATCACCGCGTGCTGTAAGGCACTCTGGTGGCCAGTGGTCATGACGTTGACAGCGTTGGGGTTTATCACCCCAATTCCGGTCTCCACTTCTTTGACCTCGGGAGTGCCCAGCAGGATGTCGTTCATCCACACGTTCATTCTCAAAGCCACATACCCCATAACGAGCCCGAGCTTCAGCACGTGCGATAGCATGTCGTGGACGTTGGCGTTGAGGTTGGTGGAGCTCTTGACGAGCGCATCCACTATCTCCGCCTTAGCTCCTCCCGGCATTATTGCGAGCTTCTCGTAAACTTCCTTCCTTCTCTCAGGAGCTAACTTTCCGACTATCTCGCTCCTCTGCCACCTCGGCCTGTGGAGATCAGCTACGACGAACTCAGCCAGAGATCGGGCATCTGCCTCTATTCCAAGCTTCTTGCAGACCATTCTTAGGGTTCCCTCGTCCCTCGGCTCTAAGTTCATGAGAGTTCTTGCTGTGTTCTCGCAGACGTGCACGTAACATCCAACTCCCGCAGCCACGTGCCTGAGCAAGTTCTTGGCGACTATCTGATCTGCGTTGAGTCCACAAACGCCATAGGGGTGCTTTTCGGTTATTCTGCACGGTCCTTCGGAGCAGACGTTGCAGCAAAGCCCCTTCTTTCCCGTTTCGCAGATCGACACTTTCTCTCTTCTCGTGTGTGGGGTCTCCAATCCCTTCTGTCTTGCGATTTCTACTAACCTCTCGATGTCCGGGTTCGCTATCTCGACCATGGTTAGACGTTTATCTAACAAGTTTTAAAATTTTCTAACAATTAGGAGAGCCTAATTAGATTACATCACAAGAAGTTATATTCCTTTAAAGAAACAGCAGATCATGCACTGCAAAAGAATGCCGTATCTGAACAGAGTTTACAGAAACTTAAAGGCCGTAAAGAAAACTCAAGTAAAAAAGGTGCTCGAAAACCTTAGAAATGCGAACTGCATAATTCCCGTCGGAGAAGGCAGATCGAGGTGTGCTCTCTACATAGGCCTGAGCAGAATAAACAGGGCCGTGAAAACTCCCGAGGACATAGACTTTCCAGGGAACACGATTCACGAAGCAGCGGAGGAGCTAGAAAAGAAGTTCGGAAAAGTTGCTCTCCTCGTTAACTCGGGGAGTGGAGAGACGTTGATTCCGAGAAAAACAGTCCAAAAGCTGTCGGAGTACGTAGAATCCTCAGGAACGAAAAACTACACGATAAACGCAATAGTCTCTAACCCCGAATCGAGCATAGGCAGAGTTAGTGAGAAGAAGTTCGGCTACATAATCGAGCTAAAGGGGAGAAAAACTGAGCCAAAAAGTGAGGCAGAATACCAGAAATTCGGTATAATGAATGACATATACGAACTCGGCAGCCTGATGCTTGTTCACAGAATGAAACTGGCCATAAATGAAAACAAAGACCACCGCTACGTTCTCGACGTAGATTCCCAGTTCGAAAGGATATGCAAGATCGTTGATGACTTCACCTCCCAAGACATGTATTTCGATCTTGTAGATGCGATAGAGAGGAGGTGTCACGTCACAATCGGTGGGCTGGGTCCAGCGAGAAATGTCGCTCTTATGACAGTGATAAGGTTACAGCACGTGAAGAGGAGTGTTGGAGATGAGGCGTACATCTCAGGGCCATTGGCTCCTCACCCGAGAGCTGGGGACGTTTTGCTCTTAATATCTCGCAGTGGTGAGAACGACGCTCTGATAAACTGGTGCGAACACATGAAGAAGAGCGGGGTTCAGGTTTACTCGATAGTTGGTAGGGAATCGACGCTCTCATCAGTATCTAAGAGCTACATTCTGAAGTGTAGAGAGGAGGACTTCTACTGCTACGCTGCGTACGTGCTCAGCCCTCTACCACTGAGCGTGGTGGAAAAGCTTGCCTCTCACGGGTTGAGGTTACCGGAGTACATACTCAGGTGGTACCACAGCGTAACTCAGTAACCGATTGTTCGACAATCCCAATTTTTGGAATAAAAAATCGAAATCGAACAAAAAAGTAAAAGATATTTACTCCTTTTCTGTTCTCAGATCATGAAAAATGCTAAAAAGCTCTTATCGGTAGTCCTGATTGCCGTGTTTCTTGCAGGATGCGCCCAGATGGAAAGGGGAACTGCAAACGTGAAAACAACAGCCAAGATGCCGAAGAATATGCCAGTTGGTCCTAACACGTCAAACGCGTCAACTGTAAGCCTCATGAAAAACATCACGGTAACAAAGGTTTTCTTCTTCTACTCCTCGAAATGTCCAGTGTGTAGGAACGTTTTGCCGTATATGAAGCTTCTCAGAAAGACTGACGAGGGGAGCGGTAAGGTCAAGTTCTATTTCTGTAACGTTTACAACAGCTCCAGTTGTTCGAACGAGAGCTTAAGAGTGGCAAAGCACATAGGGTTGAAGTACGTGCCAACGGTGGTGATAGCTCACGGGATGTGGATTCAGGAGTTCCAGGGGGTCGACGTGGTTAAAACTGCGCTCTTCCTCCACATGTTCGGATTGCCAATTCCAAAGGCAAAGCTGAACAACACTACCTACAGCACGCAGCTCTGCATAAACTGCCACCTCAAGCAGGGCAAGATGCCGGAGAAGTTCAACTGCACGTACTGCTGTCATCTATCACATCTAAATCAGACAGCAGTAAACTCGAGCGTCTAACTATTCATCCCAGAAGAGTTTTGCATTCTTTTGTTTTATAATTCTCTTTTCTGTCTTTTCAGTTTTTCCAGAGTTGCCAGCTTTACCGCCAGTTTTGGTGCTGCTTGAGCTACTTGAAACAGTAAACGAGCCGTAGAGACTCGTCCACCTCACCCACTCTCCGGGAGCGTCCCTGCTAACCCCTCCGTGAGAAGTCAGCCTCTCCCTCACCCTCATAAGGAGTGGGGCGTTTATAGAGACTCCCGCTACTACTGCCTGACCCTTAGTTAATCCCGGCAACTCGTCAAGCAGATCTCTGCCTATGCTCTCAACGCTACTTCTGACGTTTTCTTGATCTGCCGGGTTAACTATCCTCATTATGACCTGGGTCATGCACTGGCTGAGTATGTCCGAGTCTATCTTGGAAGGTCTCTGACTGATAAGGCAGACTCCTACTCCGAACTTCCTCCCCTCTGCCAGTATAGTTCTCATGACGTCGTAGCTTTTGGCATCTCTCGAAGCGAAGCGGTGAGCCTCCTCGACTATGACGAAAACTGGATACTCGAGGATTTCGCCTGTCCTGCCTTTTTCAGCTGCTATTCTTGCGTTAAGTATCCTGTTTAGGAGAACGGACGCGAGAACCTGCTGTTCGAGGTCGCTCATCTCGTAGAGCTGCAGAACACTGAGCTGTCCTGGCTTTAACAAATCCTTAAGTTCGAGATGAACGTAGTCATCTATAATATCCATTCCCTGAATATAACGCCTTATCCTCCAGACGAGAGCTCTGGACGTGTAGCTGTCGTCCATCCTCATTATTTCCTCTATAAGCTGCTGAGATGTGAACTTTTCCGGCATGCTCTCGTAGGCGTTTTTCAGCAGAGCCTCCATCTTGTCGCTGAGGTTCGGCAGTATTCCAACGAGCTCGCTGTAATCGAGTTCGCAAAGCCTTATCTTGACTTCCTCCTTCCCGAAAACTCTAACTCTCGGTCTGTAGTCGTCGGAACAAAACTCGTCCATCCCCTCCATTTCCTTCAGCGTGTGGTACTCACCATGGGGGTCGAGGATTAAAACGGCAGCACGGTTGTAGGGTTTCATGAGTTCTTCAGCGATGACACCTGAAAGGTAGCTCTTTCCGCTCCCAGTTGAGGCGAGGATGCACATGTGCTCGCTCGTTATCAGCGAGGCGTCGAGCACGACTGGTACATCTTCGTCTCTATTGAGCAAATAGCCGACGTGGAGAGAGCCGACTTCGCCAACCTTCTTTTTCATCAGAGTTTCCTGTATTACATCGCTCTCGGCAAGGTAAACGGGCTCTCCGGGAGGAGGAGGTATTCTGGGGTTGACAAAGCCGAGTTTCTCGTCGTAGTAGCCCATCACGCAAGCTTTGACTTCGAACAGCTGGGTTTCATCCTCTATTCCAAGAGCCTTTAGAATTCTGGAAGGGTGAACGGAGGGGTTTGATAGGAAGGAGTCGGGGTAAGTACGGAGGGGTTTCCTTTTAACTACCCTGCACATAACTTTTCTGCCGTCGAGAAGGTAGTAAACGAACTCTCCACTCTTGAGCTTTTTCTTGTCGGAAGTAACAAACGTGAACTCGTGAGTTCCTTCGGGACACCTGACTGTGCCTACTGGTTTGGGCATGATAGGCCTTTAGTGGGGTGTGATGATAAGCTTTGAGTTTGTGAAAACAGCAACAACTGGAGCAAAAACAATAAATAGCCACCTGACTCTAGGAGGGAAAAAGCGCGGGTAGTCTAGTGGTAGGACAACGGCTTTCCGAGCCGTTAGCCCGGGTTCAAATCCCGGCCCGCGCACTTGTTTGTTTTTGGCAGTTAGGAGAAATGTTTGGGTGAAATGTCAGTAGTGATTTTGTAGATTTCGAGACCAATAAATTTCACAAGGGCAAGTTAAGGAGCAGTAGCTACCGGGACTTTTTCTAAAGTACTTACATATTCTTTTACTTTGTTTCCAAAGTCTTTATAGACGAATTCGTCAAGAACATTTATCCATGACAGTGTCAAAATAAGATTATTCATCTCTATTCGAAGAAATAAGCCTGAATCAGTTAGAATTTACTATCATAAGGATTAAGAAAGGCTTATTGCAATAGATGAAAACAAATTAAAGCTGGAAAATAATCTTTGTATGGACTGCAGTAGACGTTGAGACCAATGAATGCTTGGCTATAAGCTTGAAGGTAGAAATAGCTTTCATGCTTATGTTTTAAAAGAGGTTCTAAAATACTGCGAAAACAAGCCAGAAGTTATTGTTGATGGAGGATTCTGGTATGAATGGACTTGATATGAGCATGAGACGTTCGGTAGAAGAAATGTCGTTGAAAGATTCTTTGTTTAGGCTTAAAGGAAGAGCAAAGAAGTTTTGGAGTAGATTTCCTTTTAATAGTTTTTTACTTCAGTTCAGAGCTAGTTATATAGTTTTTTATTGCTTTCTATAACGACTGTAGGTGTCTATCTTGATAGCTTCATATATCTATATCATTTCTTTATAACTTTTTATATTAATTTTTATAGCCTCGAATCTAAAACTTAATGTTCTGACATGAACTAGAGACCAGAATATGGTCGTTTGAAGATTGAAAACAAAGTAGTTAGCTTTGGAACACTCAAGCAGTAGAAGAGCTAATCCAAGAAGAGATAAAAGAAAGTTTAAAGAAGAGATATCTGTAAGGTTTGAGATCCGAGTCACAAAGGTTTTTCTAACCCAACCATCAATAAAGAAGTATGGGAAAAAAGATAATTCAAATAGAAGTTCCGGACTGGGTAAAGCTGGAAGAAGTAGAAGAACTCAAAAGAATGTTAATCGACGCGTTAGAAGAGAAGATGAAAGATAAAACAGATATAAACATTTACAGAATCTATTTTGCCTTGAGTTATCCCAAAACCGAATCGAAGAGTTTCGATTTAAACGAAGAGCTTAGAATTCTTGAGGAGATGCGAAGAAAGGAAAAAGAGAGGTTAATAGAGTGGGCGTCATCGACACAAACATAGCTATAGAGAAAGTCAAGAAAAACGAGGAAATACACGAAGATATATACGGAAGTAACTCTCGTGGAATACCCGCCGATAATGGAATACCAAAAGTTTTTCGGAAAAGTAATCGCAATCGAAAGAAAGGACATCCTTTTATCAATAGAACTTCAAAGAAGACTCAGAGCAATAGGGAAGCCCAAACCCTTTGCAGACCTCCTAATCGCTTCAATTTGTATCAACAGAAACGAAGAGCTAATCACGAAAGACAAAAGATTTCTTGGATATTACAGAGGTTTCAGAGTTAAAGGTCGGATTCCTACTCGGGTTCCAAATCTTTCTTTTTCAACTCCAAAACAACAAAAGAAGTGGCACGAGCTAAACAACCTTTGGAGTTGATAAAACTAACTCACTCCACTGTCAAAAGCTCTCTCGCGAAACTCGAAGACGTTTCGTTAAAGAGATATAAAGAAATATGGATAAGATTGTCCAGATAGAAGTCCTAGACGAGAGATATCCATGATACTCGACAAAGATGCTCTGCTCAAAAAGTTCTTTGATATAGATTAGTAGTATCTTTTAAAAAGAAAATTACTAAAGTATTTGATTGCGGAAGATCTAACAAAAGATATTAGTATTTCTTCTTCAGAAACACTAAAAATTGATGAAGAAATCAAAGAGAGTGCATAGAAGGTCTTGATATAGCTGGCAGGTAAATTATGTGGGCATCCAAATTTCTTGTAATTTCGGTAATATAGCTGTAGTGGTCATAGTGGAAGGTAAGTTATGAAAATATCAATATGATTTGACTTTCTAAGAATCCAATGAGCGTTGTATGTAGCTTTTGCTACCATATCACTATTAATAAAATCCCACTGACAACCAAAATCGACTATACATGAGTGTTTAATTCCGCAAAATGTTCCACGGAATATGAATATATTTGCATCTCCGTGAAGCACGTTCCAACAATAAATGGTTATCGGGTACATGAATTTTAGTATAATATTTCTAATCTTTTAACAATTATTGTTTGTATTTTGCTATTATTCATTCTTCTCAAGCTCCTCTAACAGCTCGATAATTTTCTCTTTAAGTTCTGGTAGCTTGTTTTTGACTATATCCCATATTATATCAAAGTCGATACCGAAATAAGCATGAATTAGAATATCCCTCAATCCAGCGATTTTTCTCCATTCTATCTCTGGTTTTTTACTCTTGATTTCTTCGGGAATATTCTTTACAGCTTCTCCTATTATTTCAAGTCTTCTCACAACAGCATCCTGCACGAGTTTATTTTCTAAAAAGTCATCAAAATCCAAGCCTTCTGTATACTCTTCGATTCTTTCGATTGCCTCGAGGATGTCCTTTAAATAAGCTCTATAATCCCGCATACTTCACACTTTCCATTATGTACTTCCTTAATTCCGGTTTCACACTTTCAGCGATTACAAGATCGACCTTTCGCTTGAATAGGTCTTCAAGAAAGAACTTGAGCTCCATGTAATTGTCAAATGTCTTCTTACCTTTTTCAAATTCCACTAGAATATCTATATCACTACTTTCCTTTTGCTCCCCTCTTAAATAGGATCCAAACAACCCTATTCTCTTAACTCCATACCTCTTTATTCTTTCTCTGTTTTGCTGAATGAGCTTGAGGATTTCTTCAGCCGTTAACATGCTTTCACCTAATATTAGGTGTTCAGGAAATTATAAAATCTTTGTCGCATAATAAAACACAAAACCCATAAATCCCATAAAACGGTTTCCCGTGAATTCCAAGCCAAGGTTTTGTGTTTTTGAAAAAAGAAGATTGTTAAGACGAATGTGGATTTGTTGATTTCAGGAAGTGTGTGGATGTTGCAAAAGCTCTTCACAGCAGGAATCGACCCATGAGATTTACGGAGATAAAGGAAGAAGTGAAAATGGCGGAGAGCTTCAGGCTGAAGGATACAAGCATTAACAAATCGCTCAGCAGAGCTCTCACGTACTTGGCTGAATCGTGCCTCGTCCTGAAGTGTGGAAGAAGAAAGCCTCAGGGTGGTCTCGTTGACACCTATTACTTTAGACTTTTCAGGTTTGAAGATGAGAAAAGGGGTGCAGAGAATGCTGGATTTACAGAAGAATAAAGGAAATTGTAGAAAAAGCCGAAAGAGGAGAGATGACAGAGCAGGTTCCACTAAATCTGTTAATTTTCTGATTTGTTGAGTTTCACTCTGTTTTATTTTTTATTTAACACGTTTATCTTAAATTCGTCAGGGGTTCGAAATCTCCGAGCACTCTTTCCACAGACACACGATGGTAAAACCGCGCCACTGCCTCTGGTCCTAAAAAGAGACACTAAGCTGTCACGAATTGCGTCACCAAGTTGCGAGAAAAGCGTGATAAGGCAAGCAACGCAGGAAATCCCGAAAGGTTGCGAAAAACGCTCACAAGCGAAAGGGTTATAAGCGTAGTCCCGGGGGGATTCGAACCCCCGTCGCCGGCTCCAAAGGCCGGCAGGATTGACCACTACCCCACGGGACTTTCGAGTATGTGTGTCTGCACAGTGTATGTATAGCTGTTCAGCGGTATAAACTTATTCCTACCCCGAAGGCTCATGCCCACACCCATTTCAACCTTGACTGTCGTTCTCTCCCCGTTCCTTACGTGTGTCACCCACCACTCGGGGATCTTCGAGTTGTCAATGTACATCGTGAACTCAACTCTCTCCTGCGACTTCGGCTTTATAATTTTAGTGCTGGCCATCTTTCCGCTTCCCATTTTTATTCCGTATCATGTATATGTTGTACTCGAGGTAGTTAAGGTACAGCGGAACCGGCAGGTCGTTGACGACAGTAGCACTGACAATCACCCGCGTCGAGCTATAAGTTACGTCGCCCTACATGAGCCTTACGTCCTTCACTTCTCCTACCTTCTCTCCCGCAATGAATATGCCAACGCTCTTAGTCGGGATACCTCCAAGAAAATTCGTTCTGAATTCGCTCTCCCTCGTTATCGGAACTCCAAACCTGAAACCCAGTATTGAAAACTCCAGCGTGGAAACTACCTTAACGGTCATCTTTTCCCCGTTTTTTATGTGACCCACCAGTCAATAAGTCTCCTGTTGACGAGGTCCATTACAAGCCTAACATTACTCTCTGGAGGTGAGATTGTCGTCTTTCCAACTGAATACCCACTCCCCATGTCCACTCCGTTCATGTAAACCTTCACGCTAACGCCGCTCAGAGGTATGGAGAACGGCAGAGGGTCTGTAACCGTAATATCAGAAGCTATCTGAGTTACGCTGCTGTTAACTTCCCCCAGTGCATTGTGACCTTCTTAACCTGGGGCTTCGAGCAGCCTGAAAGAGTTGAGAGAGGTGCCACCAGCACCACAAGCGCCAAGAGCTTTCTGCCCCATGTTCGAAGTGTGACGAAAGCTGTTTTTCTCTTTGTCGCTATTTTTAGCTACTGGCTTGCTGACCTACGGATCTAAACTTCTGACTTTAGAACTCAAGTAGAGTGTTCCTTGAACCAATGCCCTTAAATAAACGACAAAACAAGAATCATTCGCCGATGATGACTGATGGGCGAACTGAGCGGTGATGAGAGGGGAGAGTCTGAGGCTCTCTTTCTGGCGGGGGTATGGCGTTGAACGAAAAAAAGAATGGACTGAAAGTAAGAAGAGAGGCCGTGTTCAGGTGTTTAACGAACCTCTCCATAGTTACGGGGGCCGTGAGTATAGCTTTCATTGTGTTTATAGCCCTCGTCATGTCAAATGCGGGATACATTCTTTCAGCTTCACTATCGGTCTCTCTAGCAATTCTGTACCTCGCGTACAGGATAGTTACGG
>JAMOMT010000103.1 GCA_027066965.1 Archaeoglobaceae archaeon | reverse complement strand
TGCACGGCTGGGAAATTGTGAGAGGGTTGGCAGGAGGTGGAGCCACGCCAGAAGTTACGAAAGGCTGAAAATCAGCTATTGATGCTATCGTAAGGTATATGTCGTCCCTCCACCTCGCAACAACTGGATATCGGTCTATTCTTGTGTGTCCTCTCTTTTCGAAGAACGAAAGGTAGTGTTCCCTCATCTCGTCAAGCGTGAAAGGTCTTTTGAACACAGGATTGCCTATGAAGCCATAACTCTCGCAGGGTGGATCCCCGCAAGTCTCTCTGCTTTCGTCGAGAGTCCAGAAGTATTTCCCGCATTTGACACACTTCTTTCGAACGAAGCCCCTCTCCTTAAGGTAGTCAATGTCAAGGTACTCCTCCTCGAGCATCGTGAAGCGATGCGTGGAGGGGGCTTTAAGGTTTACTGCCGTACACCAAACTGAGATGTTGCAGTTTACCTCTTTTTGCCGAGTTCAATTCCGCTGAGCCGCTCACTTCAATAATTCCGATAGACTAAGCTACGTCACCGAGCTTCGCAATCCTGTCAGTAGGTGGGGGCAGAGGAACAGCAGAAGTTACGCAGCACTTCACGATGTCCCCCTTCTTGAGCTTCATCATGGCAGCTTTCGAGCTAACGATGTCTGAGAGTAACCTTATTCCGTCAACATCGAGCTCCACTCTTGTCGTCGAAAGAGAGCTCGGATAAACGTCCACCACCCTTGCCTCGAATGTGAGCCTACCAAACCTGCAGTTGCTGTTGCTCACTATAAGTACATCCTCGGGTCTTATCCCCACGAAAGCTTTTCCGGAGTTTCCTTCGAGGCACGAGAGGTGATCGAGCTCCACCTTTAATCCTCCGCTTTCGAAAACGACCTTTCCGTTCTCTCTTACGATTCTACCTTCTAAGAGGTTCTTAACTCCAACGAAACTCGCGACAAAAACGTTCTTCGGATTTCTCAGGATTTCCTCAACCCTCCCACACTGCTCTATCCTCCCCTCCCTGAGTATTGCCATCCTCTCGGCAAGGGAGACCGCTTCCATGAAGTCGTGAGTGACGTGTACAAAAGTCGTACCCGTCTCCCTGTGAATCCTCCTAAGCTCGATTATCAGGCTCTCGTGAGTGAGTCTGTCGAGGGAGTTGAGAGGCTCGTCGAGTAGCACGACCTTGGGGTTTACAGCAATGGCCCTCGCGAGAGCTACTCTCTGCTGCTCTCCCATGCTCAAGGTTCCAGGCTTCCTTTTGAGGAGGTGCTCTATTCCCAGCATTTCCGCCACTTCTCTGACCCTCTTCTTCCTCTCCTCCCTCCCACCCCCAACCCCGTAGCCTATGTTTGCCTCGACACTCATGTGTGGGAAAAGGTACCTACCGTGGCATAGAACAATGCTCCTCTCGTTTACAGGGGCGTTCGTGATGTCTACCCCGTCGAGAAAAATTCTACCTTCATCGACCCGCCTGAAGCCCGCAATTATCTCGAGAAGCGTCGTCTTTCCAGCACCGCTCAGGCCAAGAAACACGAAATACTCTCCACTATAAATTTCGAGGTCGTCCACACACAGAGTGAAGTTTTCGAGCTTCTTCCTCAGCCCCCTTATCTCGAGCATTTTCCGGAAATAGAGGTAGATGCAAATAAACCTGATTTACAACTTTTCACAAAGATTATGACATTATGATGCATCTTTAAGTTGCTATCTTAAATGCCCTTCAAGTTGCTCGAGTTCTACAGGCTTTCGCAAGTTACTCGAGGTTCAGTAAAGGGACGAGTAAGTTAATGACTACGCCCGTAAACGAGGCAGTACATCAGTATCCCAGCAGCAACCGAGAGATTTAGGCTGTTAACCCTACTCACTTCGCTTCCACCCGGTATCCTCACAACTTCGTCACAGGCATTCTTCACAGGCCTCGAAACTCCCCTATCCTCCCCACCGATAACTAGGACTGAGGGCGTGTAAAGGTTTGCTCTCCTCAAGTCAACCCCGTCCAGCTCAGCTGCAAAAACTCCGTAACCTTTCTTCTTCGCCTTCTTCAGGTGGGAGGGTGTAGCGAAAGCAACTTTAGTGTGAAAAATTGCCCCTGCCGAAGTTCTGACAACTGTATCCGTTACTCGCACAGCCCTCCTTCTCGGTATCGCCACCCCAGAGCACCCGAAAAAGACGGCGCTCCTCACGAGAGCTCCGAGGTTTCTCGGATCCTCCACTCCGTCTGCGTAGAGAACGAAACCCTCTCCGGTAAGCAGGTCATCAAATTTGAAGTATTTGATCACGACATCAGCCGCTACGCCCTGAACGTCAACATCTGCTCTGACAATTTCAACATCCCTACTTCTTGCGAGCTTTGCAATGTCTTTTCTCCTCCCAAGCTCATCCCTTAGGTAAACTCTCCTTGCAGCTCCGGCTTTCAAAGCCTCCATCACACTGTTTATTCCACAGACCCTGAGTTCCTCCTGTCTCGCCTTTTCCTTCAACCTCTCACCACTTCGCGACTTCAGACTTGAGCCTTGGCACTTCAGACATTTTTTAGCATTTTAGAGCACATCCTGCCAGTCCATGCTCCTCATCTTGAGGTCCCTCCTCCTATTCTCAAGAAACCTCTGAACTGTCGTGTGCTGGGAACCATCTATGAGCATCATTATCGCCTCTCTCGCGATGTTGACAGCATCTGGTTCACCTATTATCGCCACTTTCTTCCCGTAAACGGAAACATAAACTCCGAGCATATCCTCTATGTTCTTCCTCATTCTTCCCCCCTTGCCAATTATCCTCCCCTTAACCCTCTGCATTGCGTTGTCGCTGACATAGTCGCTTAGGTCTATGACTTCGAGGATCCTGAATCCCTCGAGAAGTTTCATCGCCACCTCGGGACTGAAGCCGTGAGCTATCGCGTTTATCGCGTCTCTCGCCTTCAGAAAACCGACGGCGTCTTCGCAGACTATTTCTACGACTCCTCCCTTCACGTTTATCCTGCAACCAGTTTTCTCCTCTATCCGCTTCTTAACCTCACCGTCCTTGCCTATTAGAACACCAATCCTGTCGTCTGGAACTCTAAGCTCGACCTGCATTTTCTCCCACCTCAAATCACACTTCTCGCTCACTATCTCTTTTTACCATTTAGCTCAGCTCTCACCCATTACGAACACCTTCAGCTCTTCCAAATCTCTCTTGATTCCAAACTTGCTGAAGAACCTCAGTAGATTTCTCAAGTCTCTATCGAGATAGCTCATCGCCAGAGGGTGGTCTATCAGGACGCTCTGCCCCATGTCGATCAGCCACGGCTCATCTTCGAACAGCATCACGTTGTACTCGCTCAGGTCAGCGTGAACGAGCTCAGCATTTCTGTAGAGCTTCCTGACGTTATCCACGAGGTCTTCAAAAAACTTTTCCACGTCCACGAACTCTTTCAAAGAGGTTCCAAGAGTCGAGAGAGTAGGGGCAGGTATTTCGTCCTCCCCTATAAACTCCATGAGAATCACATTCCTCATGTAAGTTATAGGTCTCGGAACGTTTATATCAGCCTCGCAAGCCCTCTTCAGGTTTCTGAACTCCTTCTCTGTCCAGACGTAAACTATGTCCTTCTTTGATATCCTCCTCATGTCAAACCTCTTGTCGCCAAAGAGGTACTCGTCCATCTTGTAAAATTCGGAAGTCTCTATTCTGTAAATTTTCACAGCTATCGGTATTTCGTTACCCTCCTCATCAACTCCGTCAGCGTAAAAGACATTCGCCTCCTTTCCTGTGGAAATAACTCCGCCCATCGCTTTTATGTACCCTTTTGCTGAGAGCTTGTACAGGGTTTTGAGAGTTCTCAGGTCTAAGACTTCAGCGTAAATTTTTCTCTCCTCGCTGTCTTTCTCCTTTATCCTGAGCTTGTCGAGGTAAGCGTCAATCTCCTCCTCTCTCATTGCCAGCAAACGCCTTTTCTTCCACATGAACTTTTTGATTGGTGTTTTGTTGTAACGAGTTGCTACGATGGTAATTGACCAGTCATTTTATTTTTGTATAAACCAGTAAATTGCGTTACGGGTCATACGAAGTTTAATACAAAGTGTTGTACAAATCTTGTACAAAACTTGCTAAAATTCTCTCAACCAATCTCGCCAGAATAACCTATAATTTCCAAAATAAACCCTGATGGCTCTTCGAACCCATTATACCATATAACCCGAAATCGCTATAAAGTGTTATACGAAGTTTGCTACAACCAATGGTGCGCATCCCAGCTGAAGGAGACGTTTGTCGTCGTTCGTAGAACGTAAGCGAGATTTTCTAAGTAATTTAAATATTTAGTTAATATGAAGCAAAACAAGCAAACAAAAAAACAAAAAATCACAAAAGAGCGTAAATAAGCAAGGCGAGAACGGCAACGAGCATGTAGAGGACGTAGAGCCCGACACTTCCGTTCATCAGAGCGACTCTGAAGGAGTCGCACAGCTTGGAGAAGAGCTTCGTTGTCCTGACGTAGAAAGTCTCGACGAAGTCACACCAGATGACTCCGCATATCAGCTCCCTCGTCCTGTAGAAGGACTTCAGCGTCAACCTCAGAATCATCGAGTAAGCCTCGGGCGTGTAGTTCTCGCTCCCCTCCCCTCCATTCCACGGCTCTTCAAACCTCACACCCCTTATCGTGAACCTGAAGACAGCAAACACTGCGAGGGAGATGGCGGCTATGAAGACCGCCAAAACTGTTGGAGATATACAGCCAAACCCTTTGCCCGAGATTATCAGCATCCCCTTGGGTATCATGAGAAGTCCGCCCAGAAAGCTCTCCTTCACTCCGCTTACCTCGAACACCGGCTGAGTGACGTAGGACAGAATTTCCTGAGGAACCACTCCGGCAAACACGACAGCTGATGAAAGAGTGATTAAACCCACTTTGAGGGCGTAATCGGTGTTTTCACTTCCACGTCCCTCTTCTCCACCTTCACCAGTAAACACGTAAACCGCCATCTTGCTCATGGAGATAGCACTTATTCCGGCTGCGAGAGCGACCAGAGCTCCAGTAAGCACGACGAGGAGCTTGATGGGCGTGTGGAGGTCGAACGACTGGAAGAGTGTTTCCAGAGCCATCCACTCAGCTGCAAATCCCGGCATTGGCGGGATTGCTGCCAAGGAGAACGCAGCTATGCAACCAGCGAGAGACACTATGGTTGAGAATCTGGGGGAGAACCTATTGCTGTCGCCCGTGGCAAGTAAGAGCAGGGCTTTAGAAGTGCTGTGGAAGAACACGTAGAACAGAGCCGCCGTTATCGCGAAAGCTGCGAGAACTTTGCTGTGAGTGGCTGCGACAACGTATGCTCCGAGGAGGACGAGAATTACTCCATCGTTCTCGATCGTGCTGTAAGCTGGGAGTTCCTTCGTCCTTTCAGATGTGGCAGCATGCAGAGCTCCGTAAACTGCAGTTACCGCTCCGAGGACGAGCATGAGAACTGCTACCCACTCCGGAGGGGTCGCTATCGAAAGGAGTCTGAGTATCCCATAAACTCCCATCAAAGTTAGGCAGGAGGCCATTAGAGCGGAGAAGCTGGATGGAGCCGAGGAGTAGGCAGGAGGGGCCCATATGTGGAACGGCCAGATCTCCATCTTCACAGCAAATCCAAGAGCGCAGAGGAGAAATACCAGCCACCAGTAAGCCGAATAAGCCCAGCTCTCCATGACAAAGCTGCCAGTCGTCGCAACGCCGACTGCGAAGCCAGCCGTTATGAGCAAAGCGCTCAGCTCTCCGAACGCAAGGAAAGCGTAAGCCGGCCTTTCGTCGGGTATGGAGAGATAAGATGCGATAGTCATCACTTCCCACCCGACGAGGAAGGTGAGAGCGTCTCTCGCCCACATGAGCAGGAGCATTGATGCAAGTGACAGAGAAAACAGGAACGCCAGTTTTCTGCCCTGTTTGATGTTAAGGCTGCAAACGCCAATGCAGAACCACACAACGGCGGATAGCACTGTGAAGTAGGAGGAGAGGCTTGGCTCGAAGTACAGTAGCACCCTCGCGAGCAGGATCGCGCTCACAACGCTCGCGAGCAAGAAGGAGAGTTTGTAAGCTTTCTCGTGAACGAGAGAGATCAGAGCTATCAGTAGGTACGCTACGACGAAGTACATTACGCTGGACGTCAAACCCTATCACCTCTCGCGAGAAGTAGAGCCTTCATTATCAGCAAAGGCGAGGGAGGACAACCGGGAATTAGCACGTCAGCTTTCAGGTTCGTCCTCTCGAGACCCTCTACCGCGCACGCCCCACAAGCAATCACGAGCTTCGGCCTGGGCATGGCGGAGTAGGCTTTCTCGAGCGGCTTCACCATCTCCTCGGAGTAGCCAGAAACGAGCAAAACGTCAGCGTGCCTAGGAGTTGGAGTGAAGAATATGCCGAGCCTGTGGAAGTCGTAGTAAGGGTTGTTGAGCATTTCAACTTCCCTGTTGCACGCGTTGCAGCTCCCCACATCTGCAAAGAAGACGTGAATCGACTTGCTGAACGGGATTTTCCTCCTGACCACAACTTCAGCTTCTCTCTCCTCGCCGAGCGGGCAGGAAACACAGAACTCCAGAGGACATTTCTCACTGTCAGGGCACATCCTGACTCTCAGCATCTTCCTCTCTTCTTCGCTAACTTCCTCCGGGAACTTCGTCGTGAGAACGCCCTTTTTGAGACCTCTGATAACCCACATCCTGACCACCTCTCAAAGCAGCCCCTGAGCGTCCGCAAAAGAGAGACCAAAGCTCTCGAGCGCGAACGGGTAATCTGTGAAGATGTTGCCCTCAACCCCCCTCGCGAAAGCGAGGTAGTTGATTGCTGAGGCACCTCTAACCCTGAACTTCTCCACCCTCCCTCCGCTGAGCTTCACGTACATTAGCAGATCGCCAGGGGGCGATTCCACGAAAGCCATGGCCTCTCCTTCCACAGCATTCCAACCATCCCAGCCATTTTTGACGCCGCCCGCCCTAAGCTCCCCCTCGCACTCCCTGATGATGCTAATCGACTGCTTGACCTCATCCACTCTGACAAGAATTCTCGCCAGACTGTCTCCATCGGTCTTCACAACCGGTTTAAAGCCAGGGTAGTTCTCCGAAAATTTCCTTACATCCCTGTCAACCCCAGATCCCTTCGCAGCGATTCCTATCGCATCTAACTCCGCTATCTCCTCCGCAGACAACTTTGCCGTGTTGTGCAGCCTGTCTATGAATATCTTCGAAACGCTAAGCTCTTCCACGAGCTCGTCGAACTCCCTCTCTATCGCGTCCAGCTTGCTCAAAGCCTTAACGTCTCTCAAGCGAACTCCACCGATCCTGTTGAAGCCGAACGCGTACCTGTGACCGAAGAGTCTGAAGTTGAGCCTGAGAACGTCCTCTTCGAGAGCCAAGAGGTGGGAAACCGCAACTTTCTGAGAAGCTGCTACTGCAACCCTATATATCGCGTGTACGTGGTTGTAAATCCTCTCCAGCTCAACTGCTGCAATTCTCGCAGCCTTAACGTTGCTGTCAACCTCTACACCCGCAATTCTCTCTACGGCCATCGTGAAAGCGGTGGAGTAGGAAGCGGAGAACGTCCCGCATATCCTCTCTACTTCCATCAGAGCCACTTCCGGCTCCTTACCCTCCACTTTGATTAGCTCTCTCCCCCCGTCTCCCAGTCTCTTGTAGTGGCAGAGGGGAACGACGTTCAGAATCCTCTCGCCATAGCTCACAACCTCGAAAGCCCCCGCCTCCCATATACCCGAGGAGAGAGGGCCGTAGTGGAGCCTGAACGCCGGTCTGTCGCAGTAAAGTCTCAGCTCGTCAAGTTTGCCGGTCAGGAAGCTGTAAAGAGGTCTGCTATCAACGAGGTGAGCTTCCTCGGATGGGAGGACTGTCACCTCCCCAGAGGAGTAGTCTATCATGACTATGAAGTCGTCGAAGACAGCTGAGAGAGTCTTTCCACTGACGTTGCTTTCCACGTTCACGGAAGTTGATATCAAGGCAGAACACCTCCGGCAAGTGCTATCCACACGACCAAGCTTATCGCGAGAGAAGTGAGGCACGCTAAAGCTGGAACGAGCTCGGAGAGGGCTGAAAGACTAACACTCTCCCCCTTCCCTCCGAAGCACATTCTCGTCACGTGGTAGTTAACAGCCAGGAATGAGAGGAGTATCGCAGACAGGAGGAGGGCCGTGAGGTAGGGAACGCTTAAGCTGACGGCAACTATCACGAGCTCGGCTATGAAGCTCGCGAAAGGAGGAGCTCCTGTAACGGCGAGGGCTGAGAGGAGCATGGACAAACCCGTGAGCTTCGTTCTCGACAGGAGAGCTTTTACATCTTCAATCTCGTGCGTTTTCAGCCCGGTTATTACGTTCCCGCCCGTGAAGAAGAGAGCTGATTTTGAGAACGCGTGAATTATCAATAGAAGAAGGGTTGCCTTCAGAGCGACTGGAGAGATTGCCGATAGACCGACGCCGGTCATAGCAATTCCCATCACGTCCATGCTCGAGTAGGCGAAGAGTCTCTTCACGATCCTTTGAGGGACTGCGAGGATTGCTGCAACGAGGGCAGTTACAGCTCCGGCAAAACACGTGATGTAAACTACCTTCAAGGCCCCGGCAGCGACGGCGACCTCAAAGACCCTAAGGTAGGCGAGCAGGGCTACTGGCAGAAGAGTTGCGGAGAGCATCGCACTGACGGCTGGAGGGGCTGTTCCGTGCGCGTCTGGCAACCAAGTGTGCATCGGAAATATCCCCACTTTTGTTCCAAAACCAACGAGGGCCAAAACTGCAACCAGCGTCGCTGCCTTCGCGCTCATCTCAGCCCTCGTCCAGTCAACAGTACCGGAGAATGCGTGAAACATGACGAGAGAGAGGAGAGCTACACCCAGTCCAGCTGAAGCCACGATTATGTACCTCCATGCCGCTTCTACGCTCGCTTTGCTCCTCTCGAGAACTATCAGCAGGGCGCTGACTATTGTCGTCGCTTCAAGTCCAACCCACATCAGGCCGAGGTTTCTGCTGACGGCTGCAAAAGTCATACTCATAGCGAAGAGGTTTATCAGTGCGTAGTAGTGTCTTCTCCTGAGGAAAAGCGGCCTCTCCTTCCATATTTCGTTAACGAAGTAGATCGAGTAGAGGACGGAGAGAAAGTAAATGGCCTGAATCAGGAAGACGATTACGGCAGCAGGCAGGTCGACGTATATCCAACCAGACTGCAAAGTACAAGTTAGGACGGAGTGGAACAGCGCAATAGATAGAGCCAAGCAGGTTGCAGAGGAGATTAGAGATGCGACCTCTCTCGCCCTGGGGTTGGGAAGTATGGAGATTGCCGCAGCTATAGTCGGGAGTGCAAGCAGGGTGTAAACAAGAGTCGTTAAATCGATCGTGCCAACACCGCTTATACTCGTAACCGTAATCATGCCCATGACCCATCACCCCACGAGCTCCTCGAGCTCTAGCACGCCGTAGTCCTTCTCTGCTGCGAGTATGACTCCCGCAAGCACTAGTGCAAGCAGGTCGAGGAACACTCCCGCTTCGAGTATCAGAGGCATGTGGGAGAAGCTTATTCCAGCGTAAAGCAGAGCGTTCTCCTCCACTATGTATCCCGTCATCTGGGCGAGAGCGTTCTTCTTCGCTATTATCAGCAGAAAGCCCAGGAGAAACAGGATGAAAGGGAGTGCCCCCTCAGCTCCCATGTGCAGGGTTTCGGCGATATCCTGGTATATGACGTAGCCTAGTATGGAAAGCAGGAGGCCGATTATTACTAAGGCAGGAACTCTCGTCTCGACCTCCCTGTAAACCCATATCCCACTCCTCTTTATGTCCTTCTTCATGACCTCGGGTATGGCTATACCTCTAACAGCCACCGTCAGAGCGGAGAGCAGAATGAGGTCGTAGCTGTGCTTAACGACTCCGAGGATGAGCATTATTGCAGCTAAAGCGATTGACTGCAGGGCAACGGTGTTTATCATCGGTCTAACAAAGCTCTGGGCGAGCATTTCGAAGGCCGTAAGAAGCACCACGACTCCGAGCAGTTCCGTGATCGCAAATGCCATCATGCGGGAACACCTCCGAATATGAAGAAAGACGCAACCGACAGCAGTGCGAGCAGGAAGGAAATCGTGAGGTAGTCTATGAGCTTGAACAGCCTGAGCTTAGCAAACGTCTCCTCAACGAAGACGAACGCCACGATGAGAGCAAGCATCTTGAGCAAGAGCGTAACGATCCCATATGCGATGGATATTGCAGATGTGTCCATCGCAACACCCCACGGGAACGCGAAAACGTTGAGGAAGACGGACATGAGAATGAACGACTTCATATAGCTCCCCCACTTGAGCAGAGCGTACAGCGGGCCAGAGTACTCCATCGCCTTGCCCTCATCAATCATACCAAACTCCATAAGGCCTTCGCTCTCAACAGGTATCTTGCCGGTGTCAAACAGCAGGAGCATGAAGAATGCCGCTACTATCAGGAGGTGAGTTGGGGACAGAACCCAATGAATGTTCTTCGCGAGGACGTGGTTCGTTATAAAGGGATTGTTCGTCTCTGTTATGAGGGCAACACCAAAGAATACCATTATGAGCGTGGGTTCTGCGAATGAGCCGAAGGTAACTGCCCTCGTCGTACCTATCGACGTGTAAAAACTGCCCGTGTTCGCAGTCGCAATCGTCGTTACGAAGCCGGCAAGACCAAAGATGAACGCTCCACCAAGAAAGTCAACCATCGGCGCGTAGGGGCACGGATTGCCGTAGACTATCGGCAGTACCATAGGGAGGATGAGGTAGCACGAGAATGCTATTACCGGAGCCAGAACGAAGAAAATT
>JAMOMT010000102.1 GCA_027066965.1 Archaeoglobaceae archaeon | reverse complement strand
TGCAGTCAACGCTGCTTACGTGACGCCAGAAACGGCGGAAATACTAATAGCAAAGGCTGTGATGGATGCGAGAAACCTCGCCATAAACGCCGTCATATTCGAAAAGGATGTCATAGAGGACATAATAGCGAAGGCTCACGCGAACATGCTCGCTCTCGCATCACACCTGAGCGAGGACGCTCTGGACGAGGAGCTAAAGACCATGCTGAGCTCTGTGCCTACCACGACAGAGACGAAGAAAGAGGTTGCAGAGGAGACGAAAGAGGAAGAGGAGAAGGAAGAAGAGGAAGAGGAGGAAAGCGAGGAAGAAGCGATAGAGGGGCTTGGAGCTCTCTTCGGTTAATTTTAACTTTCACGGTCCTCAACATTAAGGGGAAGGTTGAAAAAATTTAGAAAATAAAAACGTGAGGAGGTTGAATGGGATGGAGTACGTGTATGCTGCACTTCTGCTGCATGCTGCTGGTAAGGAGATAAACGAGGAGAACCTGAAGGCCGTTCTCGAGGCTGCCGGAGTTGAAGTAAACGAAGCGAGAGTTAAGGCTCTCGTAGCTGCTCTCGAGGATGTCGATATTGACGAGGCAATCTCCAAAGCAGCGATAGTGCCCGCTGCAGCACCCGCTGCGGCTCCTGCCGCTGCTGCGGCTGAGGCTGGAGCCGAGGCAGCAGAAGAAGCAAAAGAGGAAGAAGAGGAAGAAGAGGAGAAAGAAGAAGAGGCAATCGAGGGTCTCGGTGCTCTCTTCGGTTAAACTTTTTTCTTTTTGTTTTCTGTTTTTTCAAAAACTCGAAGTTTCCGTGCCTTATTCACGTGTCTTTTGACACCACAAACGTAAAAAGCAAGGTTTGCCATCTCGTGGCATGGAAGTAATCGTAAAGAAAAGCGAGGTCGAAGGCGAGGCAACTCCGCCCCCCTCGAAGAGTTACACTCACAGGGCGTTTTTTGCAGCAGCTCTTTCAAAAAAGACGATAGTCGAGAATCCCCTCTACTCCGGAGACACGCTGTCCACACTGAGGGCATGCGAGTTTCTTGGAGCCAAAGTCAAGAAGGGCGAGCTATCGACAGACTTCGAAGGAGTCGAAGAGGTAAACTGTGAAGGCTACGTAAACGTCGAAAACTCCGGAACTACTCTGAGAATTCTCCTCGGCCTCCTCGCCCATTCTCCGTGGGAAAGCGTCGCCGACGGAGACGAATCTCTGAGGAAGAGGCCAAACAAAGCGCTGGCTCTCGCACTGAAAAAGCTTGGAGCTGATGTGAAGAGTGACAGCCCCAGCTACACCGCACCTATTACTGTCAGGGGAAAAATCAGAAGTGGAGATGTCGAGATGCGAGCTGAGAGCTCCCAATTCGTAACTTCTCTGCTTTACACGCTTCCCCTATGCGATGAAGATTCCGTCTTGAAAGTCGTAGAAGTGAAGTCAAGACCCTACCTTGACATAACCATTCACGTCCTCAAATCTGCTGGTATACATGTGGAGGTTGAGAAAGACTCGTTTTTCATTCCCGGGGATCAGAGTTACAGGCTAAGAACATTCAGAGTTCCTTCAGACTTCTCCTCTGCGAGCTACCTGATAGCCGCTGGAGTGCTGGCGGGTAAAGTCATTGTAAAAGAAATGTACGACACCAAGCAGGGAGATAGAAGGATAGTCGATATATTAAGGGAAATGGGAGGAAAAGTCAGATGGAACAAGGAGAGTGGAACGATAGAGGTTGAAAAGTCGGAGCTTGAGGGGATTGAAGTAGATGCCTCCGACGTACCTGATCTCGTTCCGACGATAGCCGTTCTCGCTGCTGTTGCAAAAGGTAAGACTGTGATTAAGAACGCGGAGCACCTGAGGATAAAGGAGATAGACAGGATAAAGGGGTGCTGCGAGAACCTGAAGGCTCTCGGCGTAGAGGTCGAAGAGAGGAGGGACGGATTTACAATTCTCGGCAGCGGTAAGATAGAGGGTGGGACCGTGAACTCTTTTGGAGATCATAGAATGGCTCTCGCTTTTTCTCTTCTCGGGCTCGTTAGCAAGAGAGGCGTAAGGGTAAAAAACGCCGAGGTTGTGTCTGTGTCCTTCCCCGAGTACTTCGACGTTTTGAAGAGTTTGGGAGCAAGAGTTTTGCTGACATCCGAACGTCCGATGCATGACGCTTAAAGCCATTCTGCTTGATAAACAACGGTAAGTTTCTCAAAGACACCAAAGGTTTTTATCCACTCCTCAGGTGATGCCTGAGGGGAGGCGGAACGATGAAAGTTGAGGAAGTGACGATAACAAA
>JAMOMT010000101.1 GCA_027066965.1 Archaeoglobaceae archaeon | reverse complement strand
AGAGGTTGTTTAGCAAGTCTTACTCTCGTCGAGAGGCAAGTACATCTCGTAGTCGTAGCAGGAATCTACGACTCTAAATCCCATCTTCCTAAAGACGTGAATTGCCCTCACATTGCAGCGCGAGGTCGTGAGAAATATCCCCCTCATTCCCCTTTCCCTAGCCATCTCTATTATCTCCCTCATCATCTTCTGCCCTATTCCGAGGTTCTGGTAGTCCCTAAGTATGAATATGCACAACTCACCTGTGCCGTTTCCGGCGGGAATTACGGCGACATGCCCTACTATCTTTCCGTCACACTCCGCAACCAGCGAAAATCCGCTGTCGAGTATGAATTCCACCCAAGTCTCTATTGCCGGCCTCGAAACGGGAGGCAGACCCAAACATCTGTCTTCAGGGTGGAAGCTGACGTACATCTCGACAAGCTTGTCCTTATCGCTCTTGGTGGCAGGACGTATAGTTACCTCCCTGCCATCCTTCGTCGTAAACTTTATAACGTGACCAAGTTGCATCATAATCTAACGTTGTAACTTCTCATATATAATTTCTTTTGAGGATGATTAATAATTATATCCATTAATCATCATAGGATTTAGCTTAATTAACGTTCGTAATAACCACGGAAGAACGGAGGAAGCTGAGGAAGTTTTTTACGCCGTTTTTCAAAAATATCGAAAAGAGGTGCAGAAAATTCACTCAAAAGCCATGCAATCCAGAACTAATAATAATAAAAAATTTCTAAAAAGCGATGAAGAAATTTCAGATCTTCTCGAACCTGTCTTCAAGCTTCTCAAGAACCTTCGGCAGGGTTGTGTACTCCATGTCCTCGTGAGGCAATCTATGTGGCTCGAATGGGCCATGTCTCCTCATGTACTCCGCGATCTCCTGAGCCTTCTGCCTGGTGTAGTCAAAAGCAGGATCGTCGAACATGTCCACCGGACCAACGAGCCAACTGTCGCCAACCTGGAAGCCAGCTCCAATGACTCTCGGAGGCCCGTCAAAGCGCGTGCACTTCGCATATCTGAAAGGCACGGGCATTAAAGGTCCGTTGTGGCTGCCTCTCATCCACCCGCTGACAAGGTGCGGGAATGCAAAGGCTTCGAGCACCTCGCCCACTGCCGGCAATCCACTCTGGGCTCTCACAAGTGCAACTGGGTCGTCCTTACCTACATACTCTCCAGCAATCTGGTAGAGCTTCTCCGTGCTCACGACTGCGACCGGCTCGTCTGGAGGCAGCTTTCCGCCCTCCTTCGGGAACACTCTCTTTATGACAAACCTCGACTTACCTCCAATCAGGGCGAGTATGTCGTACATCTCTTCAGGAGTTTTCATAAAGACTCTCTTGTGCTCCATGATGTCCCAGATTTCAAAAACGAATCCGTTGTGCAGGGATGGGTCAATTACGAGTCCAGCTGTGTTGAACGGATCGGCAAACATCCTGAATATGGGCAGGTTGAAAGCTCCCGGCTCTGTTTTGTCCATCATGAAAACTATGAGAGGCTCAGACTTTCTGGGGGTGAACTCCATCTCAGCTACTCCCGGGCCCATTCCCCTGACGTTTCCTGAGAAAGCATCTTTAAGCAAATCCTGCCCAGCTCCGTAGAGCTTGAGTTCCTTGGCTTTGGCAGTACACTTCTCGAAAACTTCCCAAGCAATCCCATGAATCTTTTCGCTGTCAACGCCTTCTCTGTGAAGCATGATCAGCTCAGTGTCATCTCCACAGTTCAGAACCCTGTAATCCAGTATCTCACCGTTCTGTTTTTTCTCCTCGAGAACAGCTTTCGCAACTTCGAGCGTTTCTTCCCAAACAACAGCGTGCCCGGGGCAGCTGCCTATATCTGCCTTTATAAGGCTCACAGTAATTTTTTCGCTCATATTATGATAACTACCACAAACAATTTAAGCTTTTGGTAGGCTGAATTGCATGACCTCAGGTGATGATAATGATTGTAAAGATTTATTTGGGAGAACTTGACATAAAATTAACGCAGGAGGTGATGGATCGGGACGCACCTCAGCACTCGGAAGTATCGAGAGCATATCGAGAAGTTAAAATACTTCAAAACTGGGTTTCGGAATAGTCTGAGGAGTAGTTCAAAGTCGTTTGAGAGGGTGATGGGTGGGTGTCAAGAATTAAAACCCGGGTTTAGGCGGTTGGAAAGAACCCGGGGAAACTCACGCGAGTGTGTGTTAGGATTCGTATTTACGAGGTGATGTGTATGGTAATAAAACTCGAAAGAGTTCCGACAGGAATTCCGGGATTCGATGAGTTGTGTGATGGGGGGTTGATAAGGGATAGATCCTATCTGGTTACGGGAACATCCGGTTCGGGGAAGACTATATTCGCGATGCAGTTCCTGCTGAACGGAATAGAACAGTACAGAGAGCCGGGAATATTCATAGCGACTGAGGAAAGACCCCAACATTTGAGAGAGCACTTTTCCACGTTTAACTGGGACATAGAGAAGTACGAGGAGGAGAATATGCTTGCTATAGTTGACGCGACATCAACGAAGATTGGATTGCCAACTGACGAGAAGTACGTCGACATAAGGCCTTTCGACACGAGGTCTCTGATAGACAACGTTATAACGATTCAGGACGAGATAGGTGCTCTAAGGTGCGCACTCGACTCCACCACTTCAATAGGATTTGCAATCCAAGATCCTGCAAAGTTCAGAGTTGAGCTGCTCAAGATATCAACTACTCTCGAAGTCCTCGGTCTCACCTCGATCCTGACGTGTGAGGTTATAGAAAACGGAGCCATAAGCCGGTTCGGAGTCGAAAACTTCGTCACGGAGGGTACGATAGTCCTGTACTATGTGAAGTCTGAAAATATGAGGACGAGGAGTTTGGAAATATACAAAATGAGAGGTAGCAACCACAGCAAGAAGACACACCACTTCGTCATAGATAACAACGGCATAACCGTGCATCCGGGAGAGGAGGTCTACAGCTGAATGATAAAAACTCCAGATCCCTCGTACATCGTACTCTACTGGTTTAGCTTCGTGGCCGTGTTAGCAGGGTTGCTCGGATTCTCAACTCGCCCGAGTTACGAACTCGAAAGGCACGACGACTACCTCAAAGCGATCGTTACCTTTTATTTAATTTCCGACTTCGGTTTTTTTATTCACGGGATCGTTCACTACCTCTGGGGAACGGTAGTTTACGTTGAGATAGTCCTCGTCCTAATTCTGCTCGTAGCCTCAGTTTACCTGATGAACTACACCAAGCTTGAAAAACTCGAGGGTTCAAAGTTCAGGGATGGTCTCGTTTACGGCTGCATCGCAGTGCTGATGGGTGAAAAGCTACCATTCAAAGCCTTCCCCTCTGAAGCTTCGCTCGTAATGGCCTTCATAGCCATAGCCGTTTTCTGGTTAACGCTCTACCTATACCTCCTCGTCAGGAAGATGTCCACTTACTTCGACTTTGAGTCCCACGAGAGCGTGATATCCTGCACTTTTTTCGTCGTATACATAACGGGCCTTTCCTGTCTCTTCGTCAAATACCCAAAAGTACACTTCTCGCTTGACGCCATCTCGTCCGCGATACTTCTCTACATTCTCTACAAGATATACGAGGTCGCTAGGCCGTTCATGCCCTTCGACGGGTTGAAAAAGATGTAAAAAGTGTACAGGTGAAAAGTGAGTGGGGGCGACACCCAGCCGAAAGAGTGGGCGAAAAAGCAAAAATGTCATGCGACGACGGTGAGTTCCGTGGAGCCGATTGTCGTTTACAGAAAACTGTGCCCGCAGTGCGGGCTTGAACTCACGTCGGAGGAAATTGAACGGGGAGTGTGTCTTAGGAAGAAGATTGACCTCTGCAGGTTCAACGTCGATCGCAGGGTAGAGGAGTTTCTGGACTTCTTCAGGAGAGTTGTGGGAGAACCGACCTCCCTCCAGAAGATGTGGGCGAGGAGAATTCTCGCCGGGGAAAGCTTTGCAGCAGTCGCTCCAACAGGAGTTGGGAAAACAACGTTTGGCTTAGCTATGTCAGCCTTTCTGGCTTCGGCTGGGAAGAGGTGCTACCTGATATTCCCGACTTCCTTGCTGGCCGAACAGAGCTACAGGAGGCTCCTAGAACTGTGCGACAGAGCAGGGATAAAGTACAGAACTCTAGAGGGAGGAGAAGGAATTCTCGTCTTACACTACAGGAGCCGGATGAAAAAGAGCGAAAAAGAGAAGTTCTTCGAAAAGCTGGAGAGGAGAGAAGATTCAATACTCATAACGACCTCCCAGTTCCTTGCTAGGAACTTTTTCCGCCTCAGGTGCTGTTACAGCTTCGTGTTCGTGGACGACGTCGACTCGATACTCAAGGCCTCGAGAAACGTCGAGAGAATTCTGCAGCTCCTCGGATTCAGGTTCGTCGACGGAGAGTGGAGGGGTGAGGCGAGAGGGGTGCTGATGGTTTCCACGGCAACTGCGAAGAAAGGAGAGAAAGTCAGGCTGTTCAGAGAACTTCTAAACTTTGACGTTGGTTCTTCTCACCACACCCTCAGAAACGTGGAAGACGTTCTGGTGGAGAGAGAGGACACGGAAATTGTCAAGCAGATAATGAGGAGAATGGGTGCTGGAGGAATAGTGTATGCGAGGAGCGTAGAGGAAGCGGAAAGACTTTACTCAGAGCTCAGAGACGAATTCAGGATAGGGCTCGTTTCAGGGAGTGGAAAGGAGAAAGCTTACGAGGGATTTGAGAAAGGTGAGCTCGATTATCTTGTTGGAACTTCTTACTACTACGGCACTCTCGTAAGGGGGCTCGACCTACCCGAGAGAATAAGGTTCGCTATCTTCGTCGGTGCTCCAACGTTCACTGTAAGGGTTGAGGACATCGATTCGGTCTCGCCGAGGATGCTGAGAGTTCTCAAAATCGTTTTCGGACTACCCGAAGAAATGAGCGAGGAGGAAAGCAAAGAGAAGCTAAAAGAGCTGATAGCCGGAGAAGTGGAAGTCAGCACGAAGGACGTTTGCTTCAGAAGGGGAGAGGTCATCTTTCCAGACTTGAGGACATACATTCAGGGATCTGGCAGAACTTCAAGGCTCTTTGCGGGTGGGATAACGAAGGGTGCCTCGTTTTTGCTCGAGGGCGACGAGTGCATTAGAAGAGCTTTCGTGGAAAGAGCAAAGCACTTCGACGTGGAGTTTAAAAGCCTGAACGAGGTGGACTTCGAGAGGCTGAAAGAGGAGATAGACGAGAGTAGAAGGAAGCTGAGGAAAGGAGTCACGGACGTAATAAGACCTGCTCTCTTCATAGTCGAAAGCCCGACGAAGGCGAAGCAGATATCCCGTTTCTTCGGAAGACCGAGCGTTAAGGCGATGGAAGGTATAATAGCCTATGAAGTGCCTGCTGCCCCGTACGTGCTCTCGGTTTCCGCAAGCCTTGGCCACGTTACGGACTTAACGACGGAGGAAGGTTTCCACGGCGTGAGGGTGAATGCAGACATCTTCGTTCCTGTTTACTCCTCGATAAAGAGGTGTAGAAACTGTGGCTATCAATTCACGAGCGACGCTGAGAAGTGCCCGAAGTGTGGTGGAGAGGATTTAGACGACTCCGCTCTTAGAATTAGCTCTCTCAGAAAACTCGCTCACGATGCTGGAGTGGTCATAATAGGAACAGATCCAGACAGCGAGGGGGAGAAGATTGCCTGGGATCTGTCCTGCTTACTCTCGAGCTGCGGAGAAATAAAGAGAGCGGAATTCCACGAGATAACGCCCAAAGCAGTCGTGAACGCTCTAAACAACCTAAGGAACGTTGACAGAGACCTAGTAAAAGCACAGATCGTGAGGAGAGTTGAGGACAGGTGGATAGGGTTCGAGCTCAGTCAGAAGCTCTGGAAAGTATTTGGCTCAAAAAACCTCTCAGCAGGAAGAGCTCAGACGCCCGTTCTCGGCTGGATAATCGAGAGGTACGAGGAGCACAGGAAGAAAAAGAAGGTTCTATTCGTCAGGGAACTCGGGATAAGCGTTGAGGACTTGGAGGGCTATGACGTAGAAACTGGAGAGCTCAGGTTGAAGGCGATAGTGAGACTCGTCGAGAGGAAAGAAGAGGAAAGGGTACCTCTCCCGCCCTACACCACAGATACGATGCTGAGAGACGCGAACTCCATTCTCAGAATGGGTGCTGCTGAGGCCATGAGAATAGCCCAAGAGTTGTTCGAGAGCGGTCTGATAACGTACCACAGAACGGACTCGACGAGAGTTAGCGAGGCTGGGTGGAGAGTGGCGAGAGAGTGGCTCGGAGAGGACTTCCAAGCAAGAGAGTGGTACGCTGAAGGTGCTCACGAGTGCATAAGGCCGACGAGGCCTGTTGACAGAGATACGTTGAGGAGGCTGATTCAGGAAGGAGTTATAATGGCAGAGGGCATGACATGGAGACACTTCGCTCTCTACGACCTGATTTTCAGGAGGTTTATGGCGAGCCAGTGTAAGAACTATAGAGTTATCGTTGAAGTTTACGACGTAAAGCTTCTCCTGAACGAAAGCAAGAGCGTAGAATTAAGAGAAGAGAGGGTCGTTAAGGCTGAGGGAAGAGCTTACGAGCTTTACAGAGCTGTGAAAGTGAGAGACCCACTGCCAGAAGGAGAGGCTGAACTCGAAGGAGAGGTCAGGCTCGTACCCTCCAAACCTCTGCTCACTCAGTCTGAAGTAATTCAGATGATGAGGGAAAGAAGAATAGGAAGACCTTCAACTTACTCCACGATAATAGACAAGCTCTTCCAGAGAGGGTACATAGTGGAGAAGAACGGAAAGCTCATTCCGACTAAGAAGGGAATAGAAGTTTACGACTACCTGTCAAGCAACTACTCGGAGTTCGTAAGCGAGGAGAGGACAAGAAAGCTCGAAGAGAAAATGGACGCTGTTGAAAGGGGAGAGATCGACTATATGGATGTCCTGAGGGAGCTTTATGAGGAGATAAAGAGCATAAGCCTTAAGACATAGATATTTTCCCTTCTTTTGAGTTTTGTCTCGGCCTTTTGTCAGCCGCTAGATTTCGAGTAATCTGGAACTAAATCTAAGACGAAGAGTAAAAAACTAAAACTTGATCAAAATTAACTACTAAAAAGTACGCAAAACCAAAAGCCTTAACCTCTCCGAACAACCACCACCAGTGATGGTCGTTACGCTCGACAGGTTTTTCCCGCTGTTCGATGAAGAATCTGTGGCTGACAGGAGAAAGGTAGTTTTACTTGAAGAAGTAAGAAAGTATCACGATAATCTCCTAAAAGAGGTTGAGAAAGTTTACGAAATTGCCAGGAAGGCGAGGAGCAAGGGCCTAGATCCGAGTCTCGAAGTCGAGATCCCGATAGCGAGGAACATGGCTGAGAGAGTTGAGAGGCTATTGCACCTTGAGGGAATAGCCGAGAGAATAGTCGAACTCGAAAAGGAGGGTCTGAGCAGGGAGAAAGTCTGCTTCAAGATTGCCGAGGAGATAGTCGATGGTAAGTTCGGGAAGTTCGAGAGACTTCAGGCAATAGACCTCGCTGTAAGGAGTGCCGTTGCGATACTCACCGAAGGAGTCGTTGCTGCTCCAATAGAAGGCATAGCGAAGGTGAAGATAGAGAAAAACGACGATGGAAGTGAATTCCTCAAGATATACTACGCTGGACCGATAAGAAGTGCTGGCGGGACTGCTCAGGTAATATCAGTTTTGGTCGGTGATTTAGTCAGGAGGAAGCTTGGCCTTTCGAGGTACAAGCCTACGGAGCAGGAGATTCTTAGGTACTGTGAGGAAATTCCCCTCTACAAGAAAGTAGCAAACCTTCAGTATTTGCCGAGCGACGAGGAGATCAAGCTGATAGTATCGAACTGTCCCGTATGTATAGACGGAGAGCCAACCGAAGATGCAGAGGTTTCTGGTTATAGGAACTTGCCGAGGGTCGAGACGAACAGAGTTAGGGGTGGAATGTGCCTCGTAATAGCTGAAGGCATAGCTTTGAAAGCTCCAAAGCTGAAGAAGCTGGTCGACAGCCTCTCAATAGATGGGTGGGAGTGGCTTGACAGACTGATAGAACTCAAAGAGGGGAAGGCTGTAGGAGATGATGAAAAGGTCAATAGTGATGAGGAAAACGAAGAGAGGGAGGGCAATGGTTCAGATGGAACGGAAAGTGAGCCCGTAAAGCCGAAGGACAAGTATCTCTCGGATATAGTTGCTGGAAGGCCTGTTTTTTGTCACCCTTCAAGAAAGGGCGGTTTCAGACTTCGATACGGTAGGGCGAGAAACTCAGGCTTTGCAACGGTCGGCATAAACCCTGCAACCATGGTGATAGCTGACTCCTTCATAGCTATAGGAACGCAACTCAAGGTCGAAAGACCGGGAAAAGCTGGGAGCGTCGTGCCGGTAACGAGTATAGAGGGGCCGACTGTAAGGTTGAAGAACGGAGATGTGCTGAGAGTTGACAGCTTTAACGAGGCTCTCGCGCTGAAAGATGAAGTGGAAGTCATACTCGACATGGGCGAGATCCTGATAAACTTCGGCGACTTCCTAGAGAATAACCACCCCCTCTTGCCATCTCCCTTCGTCTACGAGTGGTGGGCTCAGGAGTGCGAGGAAAGAGGGGTTCCCTCCAAGTACTTAAAGGAGAAAATAGACGAGGAAACGGCTTTAAAGCTCTGTGAGGACTACGGTGTTCCTCTCCATCCAGAGTACACTTACCTCTGGCACGACGTTAGCTGTGAGGAAGTCCTCTTCCTGAGAGACTGGATAAGTGAGTGTGGAAAGGTGGAAGGAAAAATCGAAATTCTAACGTTGAAACTCGATGAGAGGGGAAAGAGGGGGAAGGAAATACTGGAAAAGCTTCTGGTTCAACACAAGGTCAGGGACGGCAGGATAGTCATAGAAAGGTGGAAGGTCTTAGCGAGATGCTTAGGCTTGGACGAGCAGCTGAGGAAGAGAGGAGAGGTAACAACCTCCTCAGTCCCTTCAGCACTCGAGCTCGTTAAAAAGCTCTCAGGCTTGGATGTGAGAGCTCGCTCACCTTGGAGAATAGGAGCGAGGATGGGCCGACCGGAGAAAGCGAAAGAGAGAAAGATGAGTCCACCACCTCACATACTCTTCCCACTCGGTCAGGCGGGAGGAAAGACGAGAGATATCAAAAATGCAGTAAACTACACTTCAAGCTACAACTCAGCGAAGGGAATCATAACTGTAGAGGTAGCGATGAGAAAGTGCAAGAAGTGCGGAAAGGAGACTTTCTGGCTGAAGTGCGAGTGTGGAGGTTTGACAGAGCAGGTTTACTACTGCCCGAGGTGCAGGATAAAGGTAGGAAGTGAGAAGTGTCCGAGGTGCGGTGGAGAAACGACAGCCTACTCGAAGAGGGAGGTAAACATCAGGGAGCTCTATGAAAAAGCCCTCGAAAGGCTGGGGGAAAGAGACACTTTCTCCACGATAAAGGGCGTAATGGGGATGACCTCCAAGCTAAAGATGCCAGAAAGACTGGAAAAGGGAATCCTTAGAGCCAAACACGGAGTGTACGTGTTCAAGGACGGTACGATCAGGTACGACATGACGGATGTTCCAATCACGCACTTCAGGCCAAGAGAGATTGGCGTCAGCGTGGAAAAGCTGAGGGAGCTCGGCTACGAGCACGACTGGAAAGGTAACGAATTGAAAAGCGAAGATCAGATAGTGGAGCTCAAGCCCCAGGACGTGATACTGGCTAAGAATGCTGCGGAGTACCTTGTCAGAGTTGCGAACTTCATAGACGACCTGCTTGTGAGGTTCTACGGTCTCGAACCGTTCTACAACGTGAAGAAGCCGGAGGACCTGATAGGTCACCTCGTTATAGGATTGGCTCCTCACACTTCAGCCGGCGTTCTCGGGAGAATAATTGGATTTGCGGATGTCTTAGCTGGGTACGCTCACCCCTACTTCCACGCTGCGAAGAGGAGGAACTGCGATGGAGACGAAGACTGCGTAATGCTCCTGCTCGACGGGTTACTAAACTTTTCAAGAGCTTACCTGCC
>JAMOMT010000100.1 GCA_027066965.1 Archaeoglobaceae archaeon | reverse complement strand
TGGACAGGTGCTATCTCTTTCATAGACTTCACATGAAAGATGAGAACTTCTACCTCGTCATGAGCGTCGTCGAGTGCGACATATTCGAGAAGAGAGAACTTTGCGACGTTAGCGTCAACGACACGAGGACGGTTCTCGAGCCTGCGAAGTGGGAAGACAAGCTTGGGTGGAACACGCCTCCAGTGAAGGTGGACGGAGAGTACCTGCTGCTGTTGCACGCTGTAGATGCTGAGACGAAAGCGTACAGAGTTTTTGCCATGCTTATGGACGAGAATGCGAACGTTACTGCTATAACGCCCCACTACATAATGGAGCCGAGGGAGTGCTACGAGGTGTTTGGCGACAGGCCGTTTACAGTTTTTCCGTGCGGGTCTCTGCTGATAGACGACCAGCTCCTGATTTCATACGGTGCTTCCGATTCTGCTATAGGTTTTGGATTAATTAACGTCGACGAACTGATGGATATGCTCGAGAAAGGAAGGCTCGAGAGACAGTAAAAAGCTTGCGATTTTTCAAGTTTTCGACGAAGTGAAGTTGAGACTGGTAGTAAAGCGTGAGGGGTGGAGCTCGGAGTAATTCGTTGACGATTATTTTCTGGTGTTTTAGTCACTAAAAAGCAAACGACACAAAACAAAAAAGAGAAAAAGGAAAACCAAAGGAATTAAACGACTTCTTACTGTAGTTTCAGCATGGTTCTTGCAGTCGCCGTTGATATAGACGGAACGATAACCCATAGAGACAGAAGCCTTAGCTGCAGAGCCGTCAAGGCTTTGAGGAAGCTCAAGGAGAAGAATGTGCCGGTTGTTCTGGCAACCGGCAACATATCCTGCTTTGCGAGAGCTGCTGCAAAGCTCATAGGTGTGTCTGACATCGTTATATGCGAGAACGGAGGAGTTGTGAGGTTCAGCTACGACGGAGAGGATATAGTGCTGGGAGACAAGAAGAAGTGCATTAGAGCTGCGGACGTTCTCTCTAAGTACTTTGACCTCGAGTTCCTCGACGAGGAGTATAGAAAGTCTGAAGTCTGCGTTAGAAGAACTTTTCCAGCTGACGAGGCAAGGAAGATAATAGAAGGCATGGGAGTAAAGCTACTCGACTCTGGTTACGCCTATCACATAGTTGACGAGAACGTGAGCAAGGGAAAGGCCTTAGTTTACATAGCAGACAAGATTGGCATTGACGTAAAGGACTTCGCTGCCATAGGTGATTCGGAGAACGACGTGGAGATGCTGAAAGTTGCAGGAGTTGGGATTGCTGTAGCTAACGCAGACGAGAAGCTTAAGAAGGTTGCAGATGTGATAGTTGCTGCGAGCGACGGAGAGGGTGTCGAGCAGGCTCTTAGGATTTTAAAACTAATTGATTGACGACTAACGGCGATTGGACTTGTTAACTTGATTGATTTGACGGATTGGTAAGTGAATACTAAAAGTGAAGGCTAGCTGACCTAATGGTGGGGGTGCTGATGTGATATTAGTTAAAATTGACGGTAGCTATGGAGAAGGGGGAGGACAGATCCTTAGAACGGCAATAGCTCTCTCGTGCGTTACGGGCATTCCGGTAGAGGTAATGAACATTAGAGCTAACAGGCCAAAACCCGGGCTTGCCATGCAGCACATGAAAGGGATAGAAGCTGCAAAGCTCATGAGCTCAGCAGAGGTCAAGGGACTCAGAAAAGGGTCAACGAAGGTGCTTTTCAAACCCGGAAGGGTGAGAGGTGGGAAATTCAAGATTGACATAGGTACAGCCGGCAGCATATCCCTCATCCTTCAGGTTCTGATTCCCGTGGCGATGAGTGCAGACAAAGAGAGCGAAGTAACTGTGACTGGAGGGACCGATGTTAAGTGGTCTCCTCCCGTCGACTACTTGAAGTACGTAACGCTAGAGGCAGTCGAAAAGATGGGTGGCAAAGTCGAGCTAAAAGTTCTTGAAAGGGGCTACTATCCAGAGGGAGGAGGAAGAGTCTTTGCCAAGATTGAGCCCACCAAGCTGTCTGCGGTGGAGTTCAGGGATATAGAGTTGGGGAGTGTCGAGGTCTGGGGAATCAGCCACTGTTCCAACCTTCCTAAGCACGTTGCTGAAAGGCAGGCAAGGTCTGCTGTTGACACTCTTTTGAAGGAAGGGGTAAGGACTGGAGTCGAGAGAGTGAGAATAGAAGTGAGAAAGGGCCTATCGACTGGGAGTGGAATTACTCTCTGGTGCAACGCTCCCATTGGCGGGAGTGCTCTTGGCGAGAAGGGAAAGAGAGCCGAGGTCGTTGGAAAAG
>JAMOMT010000099.1 GCA_027066965.1 Archaeoglobaceae archaeon | reverse complement strand
GACCTGCTCATGCTTTTCCTGCCCTTCGCTCTGAACGCTGCTGCTATAACCATTCTGAGCATTGTAGAATACTTGAGTGAAGCTGTTTTTGAATGAATCGGTCGTTTGCAATCTTCGTCGTTAATTAGCTACTAATTAGTTACTCGCAGTATTTATATTACTTTTAGTAATTCTTCATCAGTATTCTTCAAATCCAGATTCACCCATTTTGAACCTCGCGATTTTGAGTGCTATGTCTGTGACAATGCTCTGCTCGACAGCTATAGTGTAGCTGTCCTCACCCTCTATCAACCCTCTTTCGCTCTTTTCAACTCTCAGGACGACGTCGTGAAGCTTTTTCATTGCACCCTCGACCCATCCTGTATAGAACTCCTTCGAAATCTTGTTGAGTATTGTTACGTCCTGAGGTAAACTTTCGAAGAATCTAAGCTTGTCGACCAGCCACTTCCTCTCGTACATTATCTGAACTATAGAAAAACCATGAAAAATCAACAAGTCGTCTTTCCCAAGAGCATTTACGACACAAGCAAGTTCTTCACACCATTTTTCGTTCAGCTCAATGAAGATGTGTAGCTTTCCAAAGGGCACCTCCTCGTTCGATCCCACCTTTATTATCCTAACTTTCTCGAGCCGTTTCGCAATCTCTGGGTGTATTTTGAGGAGCGATTCAACGGATTTCTTCATTCTTCTACTCATACTCTCGGAATAAATGGCGAGGTACATGTTCTTATTAACACGGTCGAAGTACGGCAAGACATGAAAGAAGAGCAGGTTTCTTATCCCTATCGGAGAGTCGTAAACCACCAGAGTCCTGAGACCCTCAAGATTCGGTATCAACTCATCCAGAAAGCTAATCACTCCTCACCTCCGACGGTGATTTCGTAGAAAGTTACACGGGAAAAATATTAAAGCATATCGTTTAAGTATTACAACAGGGTTGGTATACCTTTGCACGTAAATTATCAAGCAATTTCAATAATATTTTGAAATTTAATTTGAATCAGTGACTCGTATTCCTGAAGGTTATTTCCACAAGAGGATGTGGAACATCCTCTATTACCTCCACGTCGTCTATCGACTTTATTCCCTTCTTCTTTACGAGCCTCTCTATTCCGAGTTCTATCGTGTCAGGCACATCGAGTATGTAGGCTTCGAGTTTTCTGACTCCTGCTCTCTTCGCAGCTACGGCCCTGTGATGTCCATCTATCAGAAACAGCCTTCCACCCTTTCTTATCACCACAACCGGCTCAGCGAGCCCCTTTCTCAACTCATATATTCTGCCCTTAAGCTCGTCGGCAAATATCTTTGTCTGAGTAGGTATCAGCCTCTCAACATCAACGCTGCCCCTCGTGACTCCAACTCTAACTCCGTGCACTTTCTCTATAGTCTTCTTGAGCTTTTCCACCTTTCTTGGATCGGCCCTCTCTATTTGACTCCTTATCACATCAGCGTTTGTGATTATGCCGAGAAGCTTTCCGTCACTATCGACCACCGGAAGCTTTGAGTGGCCCGTTCTGAACATGACTCTCGCTGCGTCTCTTAAGTCCATATATTCTCTTGCCACGTAGAGCTGGGTGCTCATTATGTCCTCTACTCTCATCGTCGCCGGTTTTCTTAGGAGATCTCTTGAAGAAACGTAGCCTACAACTTTACCGGAGTTGTCGACTACCGGAAAACCGTCGTGTCCTGTATCTTCTATCAGCCTTATAACGTCTCTAACGGTTGTGTCCGGAGTTACAGTTATCACATCTCTCGTCATGTAGTCCTTAACCTTTAGGGACATCCTTAAACTCTGGCGTTTGCATCTTAGATAGATGTGTCGGTCTGACTGCCACCCCAATTAATTTTGCCGTTTTAATGGCGTTTGATTTAAATTAAATTTCTTTCACTATAAAATAAGGTAAAAATAGAAAATAACACTAAAAATTATTTCTTCCCAGCAATCTTCCCCGCCTTAGCTCCGGCAGCAGCTATCGACTTGACAAGGATGGAGGCTATGAACTCGAGAGCTGCCACAAGTAACAGTATCCTGTACGTTCCATTCTCAGCCTTAGCAGCTCCTGCGAGCATTGAGAGCAGTGGTGTTATCATGAGGACAAGAACTCCGATCATGCTAAGACAGTCCATCTTGTTGAGGTGGTCGAATATCCAAGCGTAGCCTGTTATCTTCCTCCCCGTCACGTGTATCCAGAACTCGCTCGCACTCATGTTCCAGTACTTGTGAGCCTCTGTAAGGGGAACGTACTGGTTTATCCCCATGAAGTAAGCTATA
>JAMOMT010000098.1 GCA_027066965.1 Archaeoglobaceae archaeon | reverse complement strand
TCCATCGATATCGTGTTCTCCACTGCTAGCATCTCTCCGTAGTGCTTCGCGAATGGGTAGAATTCCCTCGTAAGAACCTTGTAGTTATGCTCCCTGTAGAGCTCCTGTTGAAAGACGAAGCCCCTCGCTGTTATAAAACCGGGATTCCACCCCAAGTGAACTGTTACAAGCTTGGCCTCGCACCTCTCAGCAAACTCCATCGTCCTCTCGAGCTCTGAGTAGCTGGCTTTCCTCATCACGCTGCTTACAGATATAAAGTTCGTCGAGTTTGCCGGGGCGTGAATCAAAACCTCAACGTCGTAGCTTCCCTTAAGCTCGAGAACCTCGGCGTAGCTCAGGGTGTCGAGGGAGTAAAAAGGGTGATCAAGCAGCAACTCCACGTGGGTAAAGCCGTTTATACTCGCGAATTCGAAGGCCTCCTTCGGCGTGTGATTCACGTCTGGCTGGATTCCGAGCTTGAAAGGCAACTTGCAATCACCAGCACCCACTCTCCCACCGCTGACACTGTTTGTCACCCTTGCAGAGAGCTCTTTAAAATACTTGCTCCACTAAGATTGTACAAGACCGCAGCTTTGGGCTGATTCAATAGCTGATGGACTTAAAACTCAAACAATAAAAAACACAATAAAACAAAATCAAGGAACTATCATAGTACCTATCCCCTTCTTCGTGAAGAGCTCAAGTAGTATTGCGTGCTCCTTGGAGCCGTCTATTATGTGTGCTCTCTCAACTCCTCCTCTCAAAGCGTGGATAACGGCCTCAGCTTTAGGAGTCATCCCTCCCGCAAGCTCTCCCTCCCTGACCATCTCCTCCAGCTCTCTAAGGCTCAGCTTGCTTATCAGCGACTCAGGGTCGTTCAAATCCCTCAGAATACCCGGAACGTCCGTCAGCATTATCAGCTTCTTCGCCTTCAAAGCAGCAGCTATGTTCCCCGCAACGATGTCGGCGTTCACGTTGTAGCATCTCCCCTCCAGATCCGCAGCGACTGGCGAGACAACGGGGATAAAGCCCTTCTCCATGAGGATCTGAAGTATCTCCGGGTTCACGTATTCAGTTTCCCCAACGTACCCGAGGTCTATTATTATTTCCTTATCGCCCTCCCGCTTCTTCTTGACTTTCTTCCTCGCTATCACAAGCAGCCCGTCTCTTCCACTCAGACCGACGGCCTTACCCCCATTTTTTATAAAGGTCGTCACTATCTTGGAGTTTATCTTCCCATCGAGAACCATTTCAACGACCTCAAGTGTTGCTTCGTCTGTAACTCTGAGCCCGTCAACGAACTTCGGCTGAATTCCAAGCTTCTCCATCTTCTCGCTTATCTCTGGTCCTCCTCCGTGCACAACTACAGGTCTAATCCCGACGAAGTACAGTAGTAGGATGTCTCTTATCGTCTTTTCGAGGATCTCTTCTCTAACCATTGCGTGACCACCAATCTTTATCACCATGCACGAACCGTGAAACTCCTTTATGAAAGGTAGGGCCTCTACTATCGCTTGAACTCTCTCGAGACTCTCCCGTTTACCCATGCCACTTACACGCGTAGGAAGGCAGATAAGGCTTTCCAGAACTTCATAAACTATTATGGACTATTATGGCAAATCTTATAAAATCACGGCAACCACCGAAGAGCCGTTAAAATGCCTGGAAGGTGGTGATCTTGCTAAAGGAAGTCACAATACTCAGTTTTGGTGGTCAGGGTGGAGTGACAGCAGCGAGAATTCTGGCTCTTGCAGCGGTTAAAGACGGAATGTATGCCCAAGCAATTCCACAGTTCGGAGCAGAAAGGAGAGGTTCCCTCGTTAGGAGTTATCTCAGACTCTCAGACGTGCCCGTAAGGAGGCACTCCTCGATAAAGAGAGCAGACGCGGTTTCGATATTTGCCGAAAAAATCCTGAGAATCGTGAACGTTGAGGACTTCCTGAAAGAGGATGGAATAACGATCATCAACGCAGAGAAAGGTGGGGATTACTGCATAAACGCGAGCGAGATAGCCCTAAGCCTGAACCTCGTTTCCGCTGGGTGGCCGATAGTAAACACTGCAATGGCAGGAGCGATGGCGAAGGTGCTTGGGATAAAAGAGAACAGTCTAATAGAAGCGATAAAGGAGACGTTCCACGGAGAGTTGGCAGAGAAAAATGCGAGTGCAGCTGAGAAAGCCTACAGGGAGGTGGGTAAATGTCAGTGATCGAGGAGTGCTTGATAGCGAGGCCGAGCAAGGGTTCCGCTGGTAAAACCGGGCTCTGGAGAACTTACAAGCCCATAATCGATCAGG
>JAMOMT010000097.1 GCA_027066965.1 Archaeoglobaceae archaeon | reverse complement strand
GGACTGGAAGGGACTTTCTCGATTGTCTCTGCTTTCGACGCTGAGAGCTTTATAAGCTATCTCGGCGCTTTCAGCTTCATCGAACCTTACCCGAACAGAAAATCCACCTTTCATCGCTTATCATCCTCGTCACTGTCCTTTTATCGTACACGAGCTCGAGCACGATCTTATTATCCTTTTTTTTGATGAAAACACTTTTCGGGCTGAGAAGAGCATTTGCTACTTTTCTCGACACTTTTTCGTCGGCACTTAACGCGTTGAAGTATCTCAGACACCTGCTGAAGGGAACCTTACCGTAGAAAACTGGAACCTCCCTGCCCATCTTTACCTTGTTTATCTCACCTACACTGAACCTCATTGAAAACACTTCCACACCATCATATATTTTCAGTATTGCGGGATTTCCCTTTATTTCTTGGACTATGGCATAACGGTTTCCGAGCTCGGAAACTGGAGTCTTTCCCCTTTGCACGTAAGTCCAATTAAAGAACCTTGACATGACTTTGGCAAACCTCCTCGTTTTCCTTCCAGGCTTCCTCGACGTAGTCAGGATCATACGAATCTGCGTCCGTTTTTACCGGCTCTTAAAAATCACTCTAAAACCGATCAGTTTTGGTTTGATTCGGGATGTCTGGGGTGTCTGTGGACGAGGACGGGCACCTTAGACCTCCTTGTTACAACGTCCGTCGTACTGCCGAGTATCATTCCCTCTATGAACCCGAGACCCCTCGAAGCCATTGCTATCATCGTAGCCCCCTCCTCTTCTGCTGTTCTCAGTATGACTTTGTGCGGTATCCCCTCTCTTAACAGAACTTTCACGTTGATTCCGGCTTTTTTTAGCTCCTCCTCTGCCTCCTTCAGAAGCCTTTTGTCTCCTCTCTCGTCTTTCTCCTCCACGTGGAGTATTACGACGTCTCTACCACCCGCGAGAGCAGCCTCTTTCACGCAATGCACGACATCCGCTGAATGCTCGGAGAGGTCGTGTGCGTAGAGAATTTTCTTGAACATCTTTCCTGAGTAGCAACCTTTACCACTCTTCAGCAGCAGAACTGGTCTGTCCGCTTTCCTTATCACTCCTTCGCTAACGCTGCCAAGGAGTATTTCCTTTATCCTGCTCTTTCCTCGGGAAGCGAGCATTATGCTCGAAGCACCCTCTTTTTTCGCAGCCTCGACTATTTCTCCTACTGGGTCTCCTACAGGTATGGGATGGACGAACTTCGCCTTTAATCCAAACTTTTCAACTTTCTTGACGAGTTCTTCGAGCTTTTTCATTGCTTCTTCTTCCTGTATTTCAACCCACGCGTCTATGTCAAACCCGGCAACAGCTCCGGTAAACTTCGTGAGGTTAATCACCCTTATAAAAACGATCTCCTCCGTTCCAGCCTTCTCGAGCTCGTCGAGGTGATTCAGCATTGAAAGCGAGCACTCCGAGAAGTCCACAGCCATCATCACTTTTTTAAAGCATTCTGAGTTGGAGGGCATGCAGATTGCTACCTCCAGAAAGTATTAAGATTTTTTTATGAAATGTTGTCAAATGCCTCGTTTGTTTATCGAAGTTTATGTTGAGTTAGCTGGGTTTTATTGCTACCTTCAAACCACCTCCAAAATACTTTTAAACAACTTTGGCAAGTTCCTCAAGGAGGGCTCGTAGCTCAGCCAGGTAGAGCAGCGGCCTTTTAAGCCGCTGGTCGCGGGTTCAAATCCCGTCGAGCCCGCTTTTTATTATTAGCTATCACTAAAGCAGTATCATCGAATAACCATAAGAGTACCAAAACCCTTATATACCCTCCCGTTAGCTGCTATGGCTACTACCTGTGCACTTCTGGGGTGGTGAAAATGTCAAAGTTCAGGCTACAAGACCACATCCTCGTTCCGGAACACATACTACTGAGCGATGAGGAAGCGGAGGAAGTTTTAAAAACTCTTGGAGTTAGAAAAGAGCAATTGCCAAAAATAAGAGCTGACGATCCGGTTGCAAAGGAGATTGGAGCAAAACCCGGGCAGATAGTAAAGATAATCAGAGAAAGCCCGACTGCAGGAAGGTCGATTGCTTACAGGCTCGTAATTTAGAATGACTTGGATAATGCAGGCTGGAAGTTTCGGGAGGAAACCCGTAGAAGTTCGATCGTGGGTAGCTGTGATTTTCTGTTCTCAAAAAGTTTTGAGAAGTATTTTTGAGTTTGATGCGTTTTGGTATGTGGGTTAAAGAGGTGGTGTCATGCTGGACAGGCGCGTTCTGGCCAAGGCGTACTTCACGCACGACAGGCTTGTGAAGCATCAGATTGACTCCTTTAACAGGTTCCTTGACGAGGGCTTGCAGAGGGTAATCGACGAGCAGGGCAAGATAGAGCTCGACATTCCCGACACTTACGTAAAGCTCGGTAAAATCTGGATAGGGAAGCCGATAGTCAAGGAGGCTGACGGCAGTAGGGTGGAGCTTTACCCGGCAATAGCGAGATTGAGGAACCTCACCTATGCGGCTCCAATTTACCTCGAGTGTCAGGTGGTTGACGAAGGTAGAGAGCTTGAGGAGGAAGTAGTCGAGATAGGAATGTTGCCAGTCATGGTCAAGTCGAAAGCGTGCAACCTTGTGCTCAACGACGTCGATCCGGTGAGCGTTGGAGAGGATCCACTCGACCCAGGTGGTTACTTCATAGTTAACGGCAGCGAGAGAGCTTTGATGACTCTTGAAGACCTTGCTCCCAACAAGATTTTGCTCGAGAAAGAGGAGAGGTATGGGGAAGAAGTGGAAGTTGCGAAGTGCTTCAGCCAGAGAGCTGGTTATAGAGCTCTCGTGGTCGTTGAAAGGGGCAGGAGCAACATACTCGAAGTAACCTTCCCCCAGCTTCCAAAGCCGATACAGTTCGTGACTCTGATGAAAGCTCTTGGCGTTGAAACTGATCAGGAAATAGTTGAGATGGTAAGCACAGATCCTGAGATTATGAAGTTCATGCTCGAGAATGTTGAGGTCGCTGAGGTCGAAACCCAAGAGGAGGCCATAGACTACATTGGTAGAAGAGTCGCTCCAGGGCAGAGCAAGGAGTACAGGATTCAGAGGGCAAATCAGGTTCTCGACCAGTACTTCCTCCCGCACCTCGGCGTCGAGCCAGAGGCGAGGAGGGCCAAAGCCTTCTACCTCGCAAGGATGGCTGAGGCAGTTTTCGAACTTGCCTTGGGAATGAGGATGGTTGACGACAAAGACCACTACGCGAACAAGAGGCTCAAGCTAGCTGGAGACTTAATGGAGGAGATATTTAGGGTTGCATTCCTCAGACTAGCTAAGGACGTGAAGTATCAGCTTGAGAGGGCGAAGGTTAGAGGAAGGAGTCTGAAGATGGCTACTGCTGTTAGGAGCGATGTCCTCACTGACAGGATAATGCACCCTATGGCAACCGGAAACTGGGTTGGTGGAAGGACTGGAGTTTCTCAGCTTATAGACAGACACAATTACATCTCCATCCTGTCTCACCTGAGAAGGGTTATTTCTCCCCTCTCGAGGTCACAGCCCCACTTCGAGGCGAGAGACCTACATCCAACTCAGTGGGGTAGGATCTGTCCTTCGGAAACTCCTGAAGGGCCGAACTGTGGTCTCGTGAAGAACTTGGCTCAATACGCTGAGGTGAGCGTTGGAACTGATGAAGATGATGTTAAGCAGATAGTATTCTCTCTTGGGGTAGTTCCGATAAGAGAAGGTTAACGGTTAGCGAGGTGGTTTTATGAAAACGAGAGTTTACGTTAACGGAGCTCTAATCGGTTTCTGCGACGATGGAGAGAAGTTGGCTGAGGAGATTAGGAGTTTGAGGAGAGCCGGAAAAATTTCAAATCAGGTTAATGTCGCTTACTATCCTGACTCGAACGAAGTTAGAATAAACACTGATGCCGGGAGGGCGAGGAGACCGCTTATAGTCGTGAAAGATGGAAAACCTCTCGTAACTGAGGAACACATAGAGAAGCTCAAGAAAGGGGAGATAACTTTCGAAGACCTCGTGAGAGAGGGGGCGATAGAGTTCTTAGATGCTGAAGAGGAGGAGAACGCGTACATAGCCGTTTACGAGGACGAGCTAACCCCCGAACACACGCACCTCGAGCTCTGCCCGTCTCTTATCGTCGGAATCTGTACGGGGAGCATTCCTTACCCAGAGCACAACGCTTCGCCGAGGAACACGATGGGTGCGGCGATGATAAAGCAGAGCTTGGGCTTGCCATACTCTAACTTGAAGTGGAGGACAGACACGAGAGGGCACCTGCTGCACTACCCGCAGATACCGATAGTGACAACAGATACCCAGCTCGAAATAAAGTTCGACGAGAGGCCTGCTGGCCAGAACTTCGTTGTGGCTGTGATAAGCTACGAAGGGTACAACATCGAGGATGCCTTAATCTTCAACAAGGGGAGCATAGAGAGAGGATTAGGTAGATCACACTTCTTCAGGACGTATGAGACTGAGGAGATGAGGTATCCAGGAGGTCAGGAGGATCGCTTTGAGATCCCGGGGGCAGACATCTCAGGCTTTAGAGGAGCTGAAGCTTACGCTCACCTTGACGAGGACGGACTCGTTTTCCCCGAAACGGAAGTTGGACCGGATGACGTACTCATAGGTAAAACCTCTCCGCCAAGATTTCTTGAAGAGCCCACTCAGGGTATATCTCCTCAGAAGAGGAGAGAAACGTCAATAACCATGCGTTCCAACGAGAAGGGTATAGTCGATGCTGTCTTCCTTATGCAGGCTGAGAGCGGTTCGAGACTGGCCAAGGTTAGAGTAAGAGATCTCAGAATTCCCGAGCTTGGAGATAAGTTCGCTTCTCGCCACGGTCAGAAGGGCGTCGTTGGCTTGATAGTGCCGGAAGAGGACATGCCCTTTACGGAGTCGGGAATTGTTCCCGACATGATCATCAATCCCCACGCAATTCCATCGAGAATGACTGTTGGACATGTTTTGGAGATGATTGGAGGGAAAGTAGGAAGCTTGGAGGGTAGGAGGATAGATGCCACGATATTCTACGGAGAGAAAGAGAAGGATCTGAGAGCAGTTCTGAAGGCTTACGGCTTCAATCACACCGGTAAGGAAGTCATGTACGACGGAATAACTGGGAAGAGATTTACTGTTGATATATTCGTTGGAGTCATATACTACCAGAAGTTATACCACATGGTTTCGAGCAAGTTGCACGCGAGGAGCAGAGGACCTGTGCAGGTTCTTACGAGGCAGCCAACCGAAGGAAGGGCGAGGAAGGGAGGTTTGAGGTTTGGAGAGATGGAGAGAGATGTGCTGATAGGGCACGGAGCTGCAATGCTACTAAAAGATAGATTACTTGAAGAGTCGGACAAGGTTGAGGTTTACGTTTGTGGAAACTGTGGACATGTGGCAACTTACGACTTCAGGAGAGGAACCGCCTACTGCAAGGTTTGCGACGACGACAGCAACATTCACAAGGTTGAGATGAGCTACGCGTTCAAGCTGCTGTTAGATGAGCTGAAGTCTATGATGATTGCTCCGAGGCTGCTGCTTGGAGATAAGGCGTGATGTTTTTGATTTAAGTGTGGTGATTTAATTTTATTTTTTGATTAAATTTAAAATCTGATAAAAATAAAAACAAAGGTGAAAGGCATGATCCCGAAGAGGATTGCTGGAATCAGATTCGAAGTTCTCAGCCCTCAGGAAATAAGGAGGATGAGTGTAGCGAAGATCATCACTCCTGAAACTTACGACGATGACGGATACCCGATAGAAGCTGGACTCATGGATCCGAGGCTTGGGGTCATAGACCCTGGCTTAAGGTGTAAAACTTGCGGTGGAAAAGCTGGAGAATGCCCTGGACACTTTGGGCACATAGAGCTTGCCGCTCCAGTCATCCACGTAGGTTATGCGAAGCTGATAGCCAAGCTCCTCAACGCCACTTGTAGAGAGTGCGGCAGAATTCTGCTCAAGGACGAGAAGAGAGACTACTACATAGAGCAGATCGAGAAGAAAAAACGACTCAACCAAGATTACGAGGACATAGTGAAAAAAGTTTTTAGCGAGGCGAAGAACGTTAAGGTCTGCCCGCACTGCGGAGCAGAGCAGATTGACGTCAAATTCGAAAAGCCGACCTTCTTCTATGAAAACGAGCACAAGTTAACGCCTAAGGATGTAAGAGAAAGACTTGAAAAAATACCTGATGAAGACTTGCCAGCTTTCGGAATGAATCCCAAGGCCGTTAGACCTGAGTGGATGGTTCTAACAGTCCTTCCCGTGCCACCAGTAACGGTAAGACCCTCGATCATCCTCGAAACAGGCCAGAGAAGCGAGGACGACTTAACTCACAAGCTCGTTGACATAATCAGAATAAACCAGCGTTTCCTCGACAACAAGGAGGGTGGCGCCCCCCAGCTAATCCTCGAAGATCTCTGGGAGTTGTTACAGTACCACGTTACAACCTACCTCGACAATGAGGTGAGTGGAATTCCGCCGGCAAGGCACAGAAGTGGAAGACCCCTCAAAACTTTGGCTCAGCGTTTGAAGGGCAAGGAAGGTAGATTTAGAGGCTCTCTTAGCGGTAAGAGAGTCAACTTCTCTGCGAGAACTGTAATAAGTCCCGATCCAAACATAAGCATAAACGAGGTTGGAGTGCCAAAAGTCGTCGCTGAAGAATTGACGGTTCCTTTCCACGTTACCGAGAGAAACATCGAGGAGGCGAGGGAGTTAATTCTTAGGACTGAGCATCCAAAGGCGAACTACGTTATAAGACCAGACGGTAGGAGGATAAGGGTTCTCGATACGAACAGGGAAGAGCTGGCTGAGAAGCTCGAGCCAGGAATGATAATAGAGCGGCAGCTCATGGATGGAGACATAGTTCTCTTCAACAGGCAACCGTCTCTGCACAGGATGAGCATAATGGCCCACTACGTTAGAGTTTTGCCCTACAAGACCTTCAGACTGAATCCGGCTGTCTGTCCGCCATACAACGCTGACTTCGACGGAGACGAGATGAACTTGCATGTCCCACAGAGCTTGGAGGCTCAGGCAGAGGCTAAGATTCTGATGGCGGTTCAGGAGCACATACTCAGCCCGAGGTTTGGAGGGCCAATCATCGGAGGAATTCACGACCACATCTCAGGCTTGTATCTTCTCACGAGGGGAGAGAAGCTGTTCACAAGGAAGGAGGTAATGACCCTCATTAAGCCCATAAAGGTGAAGGAGCTGCCTAAGCCGAAGTACGTGAAGGATGGAGTTGAATACTGGACTGGAAAACAGATATTCAGCCTTATTTTGCCTGACATAACGATAGAGTTCAAGGCCGAGATATGCCAGGGATGTGAAGAGTGCAAGAAGGAGAAGTGCGAGTACGATGCCTACGTTATCATAAAGAACGGAGAGCTCGTTAGGGGAACGATAGACGAGAAGGCTGTTGGTGCTTTCAAGGGAATAATAATAGATGAGATAATGAGGAAGTATGGAAGTGAGAGAACTAAGAAGTTCATAGACGACATGACTCACCTCGCAATAAGGGCCATAATGCACACTGGCTTCTCGTTCGGAATAAGTGACGAGGACATACCTGAGGAGGCGGTGAAGCAGATACACGAGGTAATAGAGGAGGCCGAGAGGAAAGTAGAGGAGCTGATCAAGGCCTACAGGGAAGGGAACCTCGAACCAATGCCGGGTAGAAGCATAGAGGAGACACTTGAGATGAAGATAATGCAGGTTCTTGGTAAGGCGAGAGATCAGGCAGGTAAGATAGCAGGCAGATTTCTTGGTATGGACAACCCAGCAGTGATAATGGCCGTTAGCGGTGCGAGAGGTTCGATGCTCAACCTGACTCAGATGGCTGCTTGCATAGGCCAGCAGTCGGTCAGAGGTGAGAGGATAAAGAGGGGCTACACATACACGAATAGGACTCTGCCACACTTCAAGCCCGGAGATCTGGGGGCTGAGGCAAGGGGCTTCGTTAAGAGCAGCTACAAGGAAGGACTATCGCCGATAGAGTACTTCTTCCACGCGATGGGTGGTAGAGAAGGTCTCGTCGATACAGCTGTGAGAACGTCCCAGTCTGGTTACTTGCAGAGGAGGCTGATAAACGCTCTGCAGGACTTAAAGGTCGAGTACGATGGAACTGTGAAGGAGCAGACTTCAGGTATGCTCGTTCAGTTCAGGTATGGGGAGGATGGAGTCGATCCGACTAAGAGCTTCAGAGGTAAAGCTGTTGACGTTAAGAGGATAGTCAGGGAAATTCTGAGCGAGACTGCTGGGGTTGAGGAGGGAGGTGAGTAGCTTGGCGTACGAGGAAATTCTGGACGAGTACCCTCTTCCCTCCACGGTTAAGGAAGAAGTAAGGAAAGAGCTGGAGAGAATTAACGCGAGCGAGGAGCTTGCAAGAAAAATCGTCGAGAGGTGCTATCAGGTTTACCTGAGAAATCTCATGGAGCCGGGAGAGGCGGCTGGAATAGTTGCAGCTCAGTCAATAGGAGAGCCCGGCACTCAGATGACGATGAGAACGTTCCACTACGCTGGAGTTGCTGAGATTGACGTCACTCTCGGTTTGCCGAGGCTGATAGAGATTCTCGATGTGAGAAAGAACCCATCAACACCTATGATGACAATAAGGCTGACGGAGGAGTACGCTAAGGATAGAGCAAAAGCAAGAGAGGTTGCCAACAGGATAGAAGCAACATACATCCTCGACGTTGCGGATATAGCGACAGACATAATGAGAATGCGAATAATCGTAACTCCAGACGAGAGGGCGATGGAGAGGAAAGGATTAAGCTTGGAAGACGTTAAGAAGAAGATAGAGAAGGGTTTGAAGAATGTCGAGGTCGAGGAGAGCGAAGGAAAAATAGTAATTCAGGTAACAGAGCCTTCTTACAAGGTTTTGATGGACACACTTGACAAGTTGAAGAAGCTCGTTCTTGCGGGAATAAAGGAAATAAGAAGGGTCATCATAAGGAAGGAAGATGACGAGTATGTCCTCTACACCGAAGGTTCTAACCTGAAGAAAGTAATGAAAGTTAAGGGCGTAGATGCGAGGAGGACGATAACGAATAACGTTTATGAGATATACGAGGTTCTTGGAATTGAAGCTGCGAGAAATGCTGTAATTCAGGAGGCTATAAACACGCTTGAAGAGCAGGGTCTCGAGGTCAATGTTAGACACATAATGCTCGTAGCTGACGTCATGACCGCTGATGGAGAGTTGAGGCAGATAGGAAGGCATGGAGTTGCTGGAGAGAAGCAGAGCATACTCGCGAGAGCGGCGTTCGAGATGACAGTCAACAACTTGCTAGATGCGGCTGTTAGGGGAGATGTGGACATGCTGAAGGGAATAACGGAAAACATTATAGTCGGGCAGCCAATAAAGCTTGGAACAGGGGATGTGGAGCTCGTGCTGAAGTTGAGCAAGTCCCAGCAGTAAGCTTTAAAAGTTGGCAGGTTCGTTGTTGAATCCTGACAGGGTGATGTGGGATGACAGTGGATGTTGAAAAGGCTCTAAGGAAGGCAATGAAAACAGGAAAAGTTTTCCTTGGAAGTAAAAGGACGATAAAGGCACTGAAGAACGGAGAGGCAAAGCTTGTTATAGTGGCTGCAAACTGCCCGGAGGAAGTCAGGCTGAAGATACAGAGCTTCGACGTGCCGATAGTAGAGTTCAAGGGAACGAACATGGAGCTTGGAGCGGTTTGCGGAAAGCCTTTCAGCGTTGCAGCACTCGCAATAGCCGATGCGGGAGAATCAGAGATTTTGAATGTGATGTAAATTTTTTATGTTGGTATGATGAGTGTAGTGGGTATAGCTCAGTTCGGCCAGATTAAAGCCGGCAAATCTGGAGAGATCATTGCTAGATGCAGAGGAGGAGATCTAGAATTTTCTACTCATTTTTCAAATTTCTATTTTAGTGAAAAATATAAATACAAATTTAAGTTTAAAAAAGCAACATTAGGAAAGAGGCGATAGCATGGGGATCAAGCTTTCATCTGAAAGTATCAGGTACCTTACTCTTTTTGAAAGCATAACGGGTGCGAGTGTTAAGGACTGCATGGTTCAGGACGACAGGATAATTTTCGTCGTCAGGAAGGGTGACATGGGCGCTGCCATAGGCAAGGGTGGTATAAACATCGAGAGAGCCAAAGAACTGATAGGCAAGAAGATAGAGGTCATAGAGCACTCAGACAACCCGGAGGAGTTCATAGTTAACATATTCAAGCCGATAAAGGTGAGGGTTAAGATAATCGAGAAGGGAGACAAGAAGATAGCTCAGGTGAGCGTCGACCCCCAGTACAAGGGTCTGGCTATAGGCAAGGGGGGAAAAAATATTAATAAAGCCAAAGAGCTGGCAAGAAGGCATCACGATATAGACGATATCATCGTAAGATGATTGAGGGGTGAGACGAATGGGTAAAGGTCTGTTTGCAGCGAGAAAGCTGATCGAGAACAGGAAGAAGTTCAGATGGAGTGATAAGAGGTACGTGAGGAGAATTTTACAGCTGAACGTGAAAGCTGACCCGCTCGAAGGAGCGCCGATGGCGAGGGGAATTGTCCTCGAGAAAATAGGGATTGAAGCGAGGCAGCCAAACTCCGGAATCAGAAAGGCTGTCAGGGTTCAGCTCATAAAGAACGGAAGGCAGATAACCGCTTTTACTCCCGGAGATGGGGCAATAAACTACATCGACGAGCACGACGAAGTGATAGTAGAGAAGATCGGTGGAAGGATGGGCAGGTCGATGGGTGACATTCCCGGCGTCAGGTACAAGGTCGTCAAGGTGAACAACACTTCCCTGAAAGAGCTCTGGAAGGGCAGGAAGGAGAAGCCGTTGAGGTGATGAGATGGCTGAGGAAGGCGATGTAAAAGCTGAAGAAACTCCCAAATACGGGTTTACGAGAGAAGAGCTACTCGTTTTTGGCAAGTATGACGTAAGCGAGGTCGAAGTCAAGGATCCCGCTCTCAGGAACTACATATGCTTGGAAC
>JAMOMT010000096.1 GCA_027066965.1 Archaeoglobaceae archaeon | reverse complement strand
TTTGGGTTTCCTCGTAACTGCGTAAACGAACTCGGGTTTGAACTCCTCCTGAAGACTCCTCGCTATGTTTGCCTCTCCTATTGGAGAGAGACAGTCCGTTGGTGGTGGCAAGAACTCCGTCTCGGAGAACGCCTTTAGGAGGGCCATCGCTTCTTTCCTTGTGAGGAGTTGCGGTGAGAAGTCAGGCTTGAGTCCTGCTCTTTCCAGGACTGAGGAGGCAGTTTTCTCTCCAACCCTGACGAACTCCTTTGTAAGAAAGGTTTTGAGGTCTTTTGCCTTGGTGCTCTTCAGCATGGCCATGAGTTGTCCTAACTCTATCCCGTGAGGGTGCGGCTTTATCTCCCTCGGCAGTGGTGGTAGCTCGTAGCTGACCCTCCTGAACTCGTGAACTTTGCCGTCTGGTTCTACGAACGTAATTTTGGCGTGTGGATTAACGACCGAAGTCTCTCTCAGGTACTCGTAAACGCTCTGTTTCCTCTCTCTGACGTAGCTTGCCGAGAGCTCGAGCTCTATCCTCGTTCCCCTCGTGAGGTGCCAGTCAATGTACTCTTTGCTGACTATTTCGGGCTCGTTCTTCTTCGTGTTTATGAAAAGTTCCACTCTAACGGCTTTGCTTTCTGGGGAAGTTCTTGAGGTTATCACAGCCGGCTTCCCGCTCGTGAGCTGGGCGTAGAGAACGGCTGCGGAGATACCTATTCCCTGCTGCCCCCTACTCTGTCTTATAGCGTGAAAGCGGGAGCCGTAAAGGAGCTTTCCGAAAACCCTAGGTATCTGATCCTCCACTATTCCTGGGCCGTTATCCTCCACTATTACCCTGTAAAAAGGATCTACTCTGTCTATTTTCACGAAAACGTCTGGAAGTATGCCCGCTTCTTCGCAAGCATCTAAGCTATTGTCAACCGCTTCTCTCACACACGTTATCAAGGCTTTTGAGGGATTGGAGTAGCCGAGTATGTGCTTGTTCTTCTCGAAGAACTCTGCTATACTTATCTCCTTCTGCCTCTTTGCGAGTTCCTCGGCACTTACTCTCACATCTTTCATCTTCTCTGACCCCTGGCCTCTCCGACGTTTGCTTGAAGTTTGGTTCTAAAAGTTCTTGTTAAAGGTCCTTATTACTGCCAAACCCCCCAAAAACTCAGGCGTCGATGCCTTAATTCAGATCTCCGCTCCAACTACCGTTTGAGTTCTCGTAACTCCTTCGGCGCTCCTTATCTCGTCAACCGTGCTGTTCAGTTCGGAGAGGCTGCTTGCCTCTATTATGACTACAAAATCGAACTCTCCGAAAACGTGGTATATCTCTCTGACGTTCTTCATCTCCTTTATCGCCATGTAAACGTCCTTCTCCTTCCCCGGAGAAACGTTGACCATCGTAACGCCTATTACCATGCATGGAGCTTTCCCGTAGAATATAAATCTCTAACGATCACGTTTTTAATCCAAACGCTTACGCCACTCCATGAAAGGAATTGCCCTCGCTGTAATTTCCGCACTGCTTTGGGGGATAGCTCCGGTGTTCGACAAGCTCGCCATATCGGACTCCAAGGTAATGCCGATTCCTGCCAACATGGTCAGATGCTTGGGAGCTATCCTCGCCCTCGTAGCCCTCGCGTTTCTCACTGGTGAGAGAAGCTTTGCTGCAATAGATGCAAAGAGAGCCCTTTACCTCGTGGTGGCAGGAGCGATAGCTGGCGGAGTTGCCATGGTGACGTACTACATGGCTTTGAACACGCTTGGAGCGGGAAAGACAGTCCCCCTAACGTCCATATATCCTCTCTTCACGGTCATATTCTCTGTGTTCTTTCTCGGGGAGAAGGTCGACCTCGTAAAAGTTATAGCAGGCACCGCTCTGATAGTTTGTGGAGTCGTTCTCGTGATGTTCTCCTGATTAGTTTGACTGGCAGTTTATGGCCGGATGTCTAGCTCGCCCGTCTAGCGTTGTTGGGTGAATGGATGCGAAGGGTGGTATGTCAATGGATATAGAGGGATTTGCGAGGAGGATGCTGAGGGAGAGGAGCGAGCAGGAAGTCGTCTCCCTGCTTTCAGAAAGAATTGCCGAGGTTAAGGGCGGAAAAGCTGAAGACTGGGTTGAGTGGTCCAAAGCAGTCGTTCTGGAAGTAAAAAACTCTCTGAAGGCTATGGACAGCTACGTTCTCTCGTATCCAAAGTCGGAAATCAAAGCCGGAGAAGCAGGGTTGGGAAGCAGGGGGAAGGGAGACTTCTACATTCACTCTCTTATAGCAGACATAATTTCTTCCACTGGTGTCTCGGGGGAGCTATCGGCTAAAGACCTCGACGACGCTGGAGTAGTTAGGCTGCCTGATAG
>JAMOMT010000095.1 GCA_027066965.1 Archaeoglobaceae archaeon | reverse complement strand
TCAACTACCGCTCTGAGAAGAAGTTTAGGAAGATGAAAGTGCTTTTCAGCACTCCGTGGGGGGGCAACATAGTATCCACGATAAGGGAAATGTTCGGGAAAGCTGAGAAGGAGATTCTGATCACCTCTCCTCACATATACTACACCGACTGGCTGACGGCCGAGCTGAAGCCTGCAGTTGATAAGGGAGTGAAAGTGAGAATAATCACGTGGCCGAGTTACGAGAGGAGAGCTTTCAGGAGTATCGAGGAGGTAAGAGAAGACAAAAAACAATTTTTTACGTTGAAGAGGTTTCTCGAAATGTTTCCTCCCGGTACGGTAAGACTCAACGACAACATACACGCGAAGATGGTGGTAATTGACGAAAGGAGTGTTATGATAACTACTGCCAATCTCACGCAGACTGGACTTTGGGAGAACTACGAGGTCGGCTTTAAGGCTGAGAGTAGGGAGCTCGCTCAACAAGCTAAAAACTTTTTTGAGATGGTTTGGAACTCTGAAGACACGATAGAGCTGAACGAAGAGACTCTGGACGCGAAGAGGGCGTGGGAAATAATAATGGAAAGGAAGAGGAAGAGAGATGAGGAAAGAGAGGAATCCTGAGGTGGTTTAAATGGTCGTGTTTGACGACATCGGAAGTTTTCCCCTGCCTGAGGGGATTGACAGGAAGTGGGTTGAGGAGAACTATCTTTCTCCAGAGTACTCGGAAATGGTGAGAAAGACTTTTTTGATGAAAGCATCAGTTGTTGAGTGCCCGAACTACCCTCAATTTAGGGACATGGTAAAGCAGTTCATGGATGTGATAAAGAACCCTGAGTTTCAGGACGACGCTTACCTCGTCTCGGAGAAGTACGCTGTAATAGAGGAGGTTAAGGCGATAGCGGAGATGAATTACCCTGACCCTGTGAGAATCTGCGTTACTGGCCCCTTCGAGCTATACTACAGGGAATTCGGGCCGGTGATATACGAGGATGTGCTGGAGAACATTGCGAAGAGCGTAGCGAGGTTCGCAAAAAACGCGGTTGAAATGCTCGACGACGTTTGTTCTGTTAGCTTGGATGAGCCAAGCCTCGGCTTAAACCCGGAACTCCAGCCGAGTGAAGAACACATCGAGATAGCCTACGAGCCGATGAAGTTCGACGTTGATGTGCAAATTCACTTGCACTCTCCCCTCTACTACCAGAAACTACTCAACGCTGAAAACGTGGACGTTTTTGGTATAGAAGCGGCGAAGGACGAGAAGGCCATGGATATAGTTGATGTAGAGGAAGTGGAGTCTGCTGACAAAAGGCTGAGGATAGGTATAGCGAGGACGGACATAGATTCGATAATCGCGGAGTTCAACCAAAGGCACGGGGTAAACGCTTGGAAAGATGCGGAGCTTGCCGTCAGGGCTATAGACGAGATAGAGAGCGTTGAGGTTATAAAACTTAGGTACGAGAAGGCACTTGAGAAGTTTGGAGACCTGCTTGCTTATACTGGCCCGGATTGCGGACTCTTTAGCTTTCCGAGCCAGAGGTGTGCGATGAAACTGCTCGAAAACGTCGCAAAAGCGATAGGCAAGTTCGAGTAACTGGGGAGGTGAGAAGCATAGCTGGCGTGGATATCAGTTACTTCTTCACATGCTTTGTGACACTCTTTGCAATAATTGATCCTATAGGTAACATTCCGTTCTTCATAGCTCTGACTGAGGACCTAACTGACGAGCTCAGAGAGAGAGTTTCGAAGAGGGCTACAGTGATAGCTGCGGCTTTGCTGATCGTGATCGTTCTTACTGGCGGAGCGATTCTGAAGTTCTTCGGCGTCTCGGTTGACGGACTCAGAATAGCTGGTGGAGTTCTTCTGTTCATGGTTGCGATAGACATGCTCAAGGGTAGCCCTGCGAGTGAGAAGTACTTCGAAAAGGGAATGCAGCACAAAGATGTTGACAGCTTGGCAGTTTTTCCCATAGCCCTTCCAATCTATTCTGGACCTGGAGCGATAACGGCAGCGATAGTTCTCGCGTCCGAAGCCAAAGATCCTGTGGGGATGGGCCTTCTGATCCTCAGCATAGTCCTGATATACGTACTTGTTAGGTTGACTCACGTGTTCAGCGAGGAGATAACGAGAGTTCTTGGCAGAAGTGGAGCTGACATCTTCGCGAGGGTGATGGCGATATTTTTAGCTGGAATAGCAGCTGAGTACGTGATCCAGGGAGTGTTCGGGAAGTTACACTCTTTCCTCGTTTCCGTGAGATCTCAGGGATTGCTGAAGTGATTGATACGCAGAAAGGTGGGACTTAAGTATGCAAGTTCGGCCAGAGAGTGAGTTGTGTGTGGGCGGAGTTGCCGTGAGGGATGGTAG
>JAMOMT010000094.1 GCA_027066965.1 Archaeoglobaceae archaeon | reverse complement strand
TAGCTTTCTCCGCGAACCAGCAGAACTGTTTAAGCTGACAGTCACCGCACCACGGATACCTGTTAACATCTTTGAGCGACGTGAAGTCATCCAGAGCTTCTCGAAACGATCCGTACCTTACACTTTCGACAAACTTCTCGTGATCGTTTACGTACTCTTTGTGTGAGTACGAGAATTCCATGCATGGGGAGAGGGTGCAATCTGCTCTCACGAACACCGTGTTTCTGTAGGGACACTCCCTGCTGACGGAATCGGCAAAAAAGCTTGGGATTGTAACCTTAACGCCGGCCTCTTTACCTACTTCTACAGCCTCCTTCGCAGCTATTTCTGCCTTTTTTGCGATAGCTATCCTTTCTCTGTTCTCTACTATCCAGCTTAAGTTGAGCTGGTATCCCTCCCTGCTAGCTCTCTCGCTGAGTTCGGAGTAAACTTCCAGACTTTTGGGTTCGAAGTGTCTCATACCATCCACGACCTCCTTTAGCCTTTCCCATCCCACCTCTCTCGCGAAATCCTCCACTATTTCCACGCACCTCCTGCTTACCTCGCAGTAGGCGACCCTAGAGTAGTGACCTCTGTCGTACGCGAGCAGGTTCGACGAGAAAACGTCTAAACCTAGGTTTACAACCTCCTTCAGCTTGTACACATTATGTTTGTCGAGCACAACCTCCAACTCGACTTTGCTCTCGGCATTTTTCAGACTTTTTAGAGTAGAAATTGCCTCTCTAACGTTCTCGTGAACAGAGAAACCGAGCGTAACGGACTCCAGTTCATCTTTGCTTAGCTTTTTCAGCGACAGGCCGTTTGTGAGTAGGATAACCTCTGCTATGGAAGAGGAGAACCTGACAATCCTGCCTATTTCTGGATTCATTCCCGGTTCACCGAAGCCGTAGAGAAGTATTTTCTCGATTCTGTCGTAGGACTGAGCTTCTTCCACGACTTTCCTGAACTCCTCGAAACTCAAGTTTCTCTTGCAGACCTCTGCGTAGCTCCTGAGACAGTAGTCGCACGACCTGTTGCATAATCCTGAAACCTCAAACTGCAATATCACATCCTTTCACCATTTTCGACTATTGGCCGGATGAGAGTTTAGGAATAAAAACATTTTGGCCATGTAACGTGTGCTATTTTTACTTCTAAAGCTCTACTCGGTTTACTTTACTTAACATTAGGTTCAGGTGCAAATTTGAAAAGATCAAAAACCTGAAAAAGGATTATAGCTTTCTTGGATCAGTAATTTCGCCGTAGATCGCCGTAGCAGCCGCTGTTGCAGGAGAAACGAGGTATATTTGCCCCTCCGGACTTCCCTGCCTTCCGATGAAGTTCCTGTTCGACGTCGATACACTTACCTCCCCGCTCGCTATGAGGCCAAAGCTACCACCCATGCAAGGTCCACAGCACGGAAACTCAACGAGAGCTCCGGCATCCACGAACACGTCTATCAGTCCATCTTTCAGAGCTCTCCTGTATATGCTCCTTGAGGCAGGGATGACAATAAGCCTTACGTTTCTTGCGACCTCTTCCTCTTTGAGGATGTCAGCCGCAACTTTCAAGTCTTCGTACCTGCCGTTCGTGCACGAGCCTATGAACACCTGATCTACTTTAACTCCTTCAACTTCTGAAACTCCGCAGACGTTGTCGACTCTGTGAGGTTTCGCTACCTGTGGTTCCATCCCCGTGACATCGAGTTCGACCCTCTCGTATTCGGCATCTTCGTCCATGTAAACAGGCTCGTAGCCTTCCGTCACACCTATCTCCTTCAGGTACTTCTCGGTTACATCATCGAACTCCACGATCCCGGCTTTGCCTCCCATCTCTATTGCCATGTTGCACATAGTTAAGCGGTCGCTCATACCCATCTTTCTGACAGTTTCTCCTCCGTAAACGCAAGCTTTGTAGTTAGCTCCATCAGCCCCAACCATGCCTATGAGCTTCAGTATCACGTCTTTCCCGCAGACGTACTTTTCGAGCTTTCCGTGGACGTCGAAGTAAATCGTCTCTGGTACTTTGAACCAGAGCTTTCCAGTCGCGAAAACGAATCCCATGTCAGTCGAACCTATTCCCGTGGAAAAGCAGCCGAGAGCTCCGTACATGCACGTATGAGAGTCAGCACCAACTATCAGCTCTCCCGGGAGAGCGTGCCCCTTCTCTACCATTATCTGGTGGGCTATACCCTCTCTGACGTCGTAGTTCAGTATTCCATTCTCCTTTGCAAACTCTCTCAACATCTTGTGCGTTTCCGCAGCCTTAACGCTGTCAGCTGGAACCTGATGGTCAAAAGCCATAACGACTTTTTCCGGGTACTTCACTCTTTTTTCCCCGGTAATTCTCTCGAGTGCCTTTATTGCGAGAGGAGCGGTTATGTCGTGAACCATCGCCCTGTCTATTCTAGCGAGAACGAAATCTCCTGCCTTAACGTCCTTACCGGAAACTCTTGAGAAGATCTTTTCGGCTATAGTCTTACCCATGGGGTTAACAGAGTGAGGAGCTATTTAACGTTTGTCTGGATTCGTTAGAGTCTTCAACCTTTTAACCTTTTCAACCCTCAACCCCGTTCACGATACACGATAAAAGTAAAAGTCAGTCCTGCTCGGTTTTAACGGCATCGATTATTTTCTTCCCAGCCACTATCTCGTCAACGCTGTGTATCGCAGCTCCCATGTCCTCTATGACCTTCTTTACCTCCTTGTAGTTTATGTTGTCTCCTACTATGGTTATTTTGAGCGTTTCTGTGTTCTGGTCTATTTCCATTAGGCTTAGGTTCACGCCGTCTATGTTCTCTATTTCGCTGAGTCTCAGAGCGAGAAACACGTTGTCAGGTTCGTGCGGCTTCATAACGTCCAGAACAAGCCTCCTTATGCCTGCCACGAAAGTAACCTCTTCACCAACATATTTAACTTTGTCGAGTTATAGCCGTTCTCATGTACTACGACCTTCACGTCCACTCCGTGTTCAGCGACGGAGAACTCATACCCTCTGAACTCGCGAGGAGGATGGCTGAGAAGGGTGTCAGCGGTTTTGCGATAACGGATCACGCTGACTTCTCTAACTTGTCGTGGATTATGGAAAGGCTGAGAAGATTGCAGGAGTGGAGGGACGACTACGAGGTCGAAATACTGTTTGGAGTTGAGATAACTCACGTTCCTCCCAAGCTAATGGACAGGTGCGTCGAACTCGCGAGGAGGGAAGGGGCAGAAATAGTTGTTGTACACGGAGAAACCCTTGCTGAGCCCGTAAAGGAGGGGACTAACGAGGCTGCCGTGGAGAGTGGAGTAGATGTTCTGGCCCATCCTGGGATAATTTCAGCTGAGTTTGCCGATAGGGCAGAAGAGAACGGGGTTTACCTAGAGATATCTGCAAGAAAAGGGCACTGTCTTGGAAACGGATGTGTGGCTAAGTTTGGCAGGAAACTTGTTGTGAACACGGACACTCACTCACCTGGAGACATAATCTCTGAGCGTGAAGCTCTAAGAATTTGCACGGCTGCTGGAATAGATAGCCCGGAAAAAGTGCTCGAAAACAACGCGAAACTGTTTAGAAAACTCAGAAAGAAGAATTAGGTTGAAATTTTGGTGAAAGTAACGAGAACGGAAGTGAGATCGTGCTGAGAAAGACCCACGCGGTTTTTGCGATGGCGGTGGCATTCTTTCTGCGTCTTACGCCTTCTCAGATAATAGCTTCTGGCTTTTTTGGCGTCATTAGTGACATGGATCACACGCTCGGTTTGAGGCACAGGGGCTTCACTCACTCTCTGCTCTTCGTTTTTTTAGCTTACTTGTTTACTTCCGCACTGTTTCCAAATCTTGCCCTGCCAGTTCTCGTTGGAGTTCTTACTCACATATTTGCGGACATGTTGAACCCTGAGGGGGTCGAGCTTTTTTATCCTCTGAAAAAGAACTACAGGATCGCCAAGTTTAGGTTCGACAGCGTTCTCGGCAACGGACTGGTAATCGCACTTTCCGCTGCCCTCGTAGTCTTGAGGTTTAAGGGGTACAGCGTCAGCCTGAAACCTCTAGAAGATTTTTCCGCCTTCGTACACGCGCTTTCTAGGTTGAAGTAATTCGCTGCCAAGATTGAGCTGGGACAAAATCAGGGGACTTTTGAAGCCCCGAGAGACGCTATGGCTTTCAACGCTTCCCTGAGGGTTGCGTCGTTGTCGTACTCTTTGACTATTCTCTCTAGTTCTTCTCTGTTCATTCTTCTCATCTCTCTCGCTAGCTCGACCATCTCTGGTACCGCTCTTGTTACGTTGTTAACAACCGTTACATCTGCCATCCTTGCCGTCCTCGAAAGTGGATTAAGGTCAATGGCCACGACCTTCTTTCCACTCTTTCTTAGTATCTCGCACCTGTCTCCATCCTCGAGCATGACCATGACCGTGTCGGCTGAGTAAATGCCCCTACTGTCAACGATCCTCCTCGCGTGCTCTATTCCCTCTATGACAGCGTCTCCCGCAAACAGCACGTTTTTGCAGCCCTTTTCCATCAGGAACTCCGCTATTCTCTCCACCCTCTCCCTGCTCCAGTGGAAGACGTTGACTTCGAGCGGGACTTTCAGCACTTCAGAGAACTCCGCCAGCTCCTCTGCGACAAGAGCCGCAGCGTTCCCGTTCACGGATATCACCGGCTTTCTGGAGAGGAGCATGAGAGCTACAGCAGCTCTCTGAGCTCTGACGGCAAAGTCCCTCGTCCTCTCCCCGAATATGTAGTCGAAGGCCTCCCCCCTTCCGTGCGCTATCAGACCCTCGGGGACGACTATTCCCTTCCTGAATCCCTCGACGAGTTTTTCTCTTGTCATCAAGGAGAAGTACCTCGGATGAGATTCGGGAATTACCGGTCTCATCTCAGCTTTTCTCCACTTCCTTTTTCATGAGCTTCTGCCTCTCCTTCGCGGAGTAACCAGTTAAATCCTGTAGAAATCGGTTGTATTTTTTTATCGTCTCAAGTGCCACGTCTTCAGGGGCTTTTGGATTCGTTTTTGTTTCAGCCATGAGCTTTTTTCCCTCGAGCTTCATTCTCAGTTCCTCTATAGCTCCGAAACTGACCACATAGTATTCGCCATCTTTCCTGAATTCTCCGAAGTGCTTGGTTATCATCTCTTCAAGTCTCTCTTCCGTCGGTTTGTACCCTCTCTTGAACGGATACGCCCTCATCCCTAAAGAGGTAGCTCGAAGGGTAAAATAGCTTTTTCCTGCGTGCTAAATGGCGGAAAGGATAAACGTTTTAAAAAAGCTAAGAGACGCAGAAACATGGAGGTAAACATCCTTCTCACGGGGGTGGGTGGACAGGGCATTCTGACTTCCTCTATGATCCTCGCAAGAGCTGCTATGAACTCGGGTAGAAACGTCATAACTGCTGAAACTCACGGGATGGCTCAGAGAGGAGGAAGCGTTGAGGTTCACGTCAGAATAGGAGATGTCCTTTCCCCGCTAATTCCTTACGGGGGCGCAGATTACGTGGTGTCTCTGGAACTCTCTGAAGTACTTAGGTACGCTGTTTACTACGGGGAGAAAACGAAGGCAATAGTTAACACGGGGAAGATAGTCCCTCCGTCGGTAAGCAGGGGAGAGGCGAAGTATCCAGACGTGGAAGAGGTTAAGGATGCTCTTTCGTGGCTCGAAGTTCACTTCGTCAACGCGAGCGAGATAGCTGAGAAGGCAGGAAATGTTCAGGCGACGAACGTGGCAATCCTAGGTTCTTTCTGCAAGGTTTCGGGCGTCTTCACTCTCGAGGAACTCGAAAGAGCGGTGAAGGATGTTTTGCCTGAGAAGTTGCACGAAGTTAACCTGAAAGCTCTCAGGATGGGTTACAACGCTATTTAGTTTTTTACTACAGCAATAGCACTAGAGTTCGATACTGGTGAACAATTCACGATTTATGAATTTCCTATTTGTACCGAACAGTTCAGAATCCGTGAACGCTAGTCATTACAACTCGTCTCTCTTCGACTTCTTCAGACAGTATTTGAAAAGTTCTTAGTCCCCACTTCACAGCTCCCTCAAATGTGCATATCGGCGTGGACGGATCATAAATGTCGTGATGACTCAAACTCAGCGCTTTCTTGGCCACCATAAAGATCAAACTTTTTATAGATTAACTGCAAAATCAGGCAAACTCGTAGACAGCAAAAGCTATAGCGGCAACTCCTATCGCTATTATCGCGAAGAAGTATTCAGGCTTCAGAGGTATGAGAGTAGCGGGATACACTACGTAAGCGGCCAGAGCTACCACAAGCGTTAACCCGGCATACTGGATCTTGCACTTTTCTACCATCTGAGCGAAGCAAAAGAGGGCGACCACTGCTGGCAGAGATGGTGTGGGTTGGGGAGTTAGAATTGAAAGCATGTGCCTTGCTAGGTCCGTAAAACCGAGGAAGTATACTGTGTTTACGACGGACTTGAAAAGTGGAGTCGAGGGAAAGACTTTCGGCATGAGCATTAGCATTACCAAGGAAAAGAACTCGAAGCTAAACGGATTCTTCTTTGTAAAAATGGTTAGAGCTGGAACCACAGCTGCTGGTAGCAGGAGAACTGGGTTCAGAATCGAGGCAAGAGGCGTGGTTGAGTAAGAGCTCCACGCAAGGAAGAATGCCACCTCGGCGGCAGCGAGGCTTGCAATCTTCCATGACTTTCCGCTTTCTCTACTCTCTCTACTCTCTTTATCCTTCTTTTTTTTCAGTTCCTTCCTCTCCCTTTCTTTCTTCTCCGCGTTACTAGCATCTCTTCCGATTCTCACTTTATCACCACACAGCCAAGGGTTTGTTTACGTCAACCTCCACGCAGTTTCCACAAGTTCTCAGTCTGCTGACAGCTTTCCTCCTCGCAACCTCCATTACCTTCCCTGAAAAGCCCTCTTCGAGTCCCTTGAGCGCTATCACCTGAACAGGCATGAGCTTGGATAGCTTGAGTATGCTCTCCGCTTTAACCCTCTCAGCCCTCGTGATCAGGATGAGCAGTGGGTTGTACAGCAGGAGCATCTTCTTACAGTTCTCCACAGCATCGTTGACTCTCTCCTTCCCCCCCTCCACCTCGAGCAAAGCCCTGCTTATCCTCCTGAACTGCCTGCTCCCGACGTCCGGGTATATGAGCCTCCTGTCACCAACGACATAGAGCCCGACCTTGTGCCCCCTGGAGGTGTAGTAGTAGGCGAGGGCGTTTGCCACCTCTATCGCAGCCTCAAGGTAGTTCTTTATGCTCGTACCGTGCAACATGTACGGGTTTGCGTCGAGGAATATCCAAACTGCTTTCTTGCCCTCCACCTCGTACTGGTTGACCATTAGCTTGCCCTTCCTTGCCGTGGCCTTCCAGTTGACGAACTTCATGGAATCGCCAGGCATGTAATCCCTAATCTCCCTGAAGTCCGTTCCCGGAACCCCTATCTTTGCCACGTCTATCCCGGGCATAGGTGATCTAGCTCTTCCCCTTATCTCTCTGACCCTCCTGAGCTTTGGAGGTCTATGCTTGACCTCTAGAGTGACTGGAGTTCCTGTAACCCCTCTTTTGACGAACGCCCTGCTGAAGCTCTCAACCTCGTACTCGAGCCTGTCAAGTCTGTAGAGACCTCTCCTCGTTGCTTTTGCCCTGTAAGCTATTCTGACGAGCCTTCTACCGAAAACAACGCACTCTTCGAGGTTCGAACCCTCAACGAGCTCGAAGTGCTCTGGCAGAGTGTGCCTGACCCTAGCAATCCCAAAGCCCCTGAGCTCTGCGAGCACGCTGACGTTAAACTCCTCCCCAACTGCGACCTTTTCGTCCCACTCTCCCCTGACAAATCTCGCTCTGACACCGAAGGGCAGGGCGAGGAGGAAGGCAGGAATCACAGCTAACCTTATCAGAACTGGAGCGGTCAGAAAGATTCCGGACAGAATAAGGTAAACTGAGAGCTTAGCGAGCGAAGCCCCTGCCTTCCTCATCACCTTTGGGCACCTCTACCTCCCTCAGCACATCCTGAACGACAACTTCTGGCCTCACACCCTCTACTGTCCTCTCTATCTTCAGAATTATTCTGTGGGCTAAAGTATCCACTGCTACGAGCTTCACGTCGTCCGGTATTACGTAATCTCTTCCTTCCATCGCTGCTATAGCTCTGGATATCTTCAGCAGAGCAAGTCCACCTCTCGGGCTCGAGCCAACTTCCACGTACTCATGCTTTCTTGTGGCCCTTACGAGCTCAGATATGTACCTGAGTACGCTTCTACCCACGTAAATCGAGGACTCGACGAAGTCCTGCATGGCCTTGAAAGTTGCAAGGTCAACGCTCGGCTCAACGTCTTCAGTCGGATCGTCTTTTCTCCACGAAATCCTCCTTCTGAGTATCTCCATTTCCTCTTCCACACTCTCAGGGTAGCCGGGGCAGAGCCTTATCATGAACCTGTCAAGCTGAGCCTCTGGTAGTGGGTAAGTTCCCTCCTGTTCTATTGGGTTCTGGGTTGCTATGACGAAGAAGGGCAGTTCGAGCGGGTGCGTTTCTCCTTCTATCGTAACCTGCTTCTCCTCCATCGCTTCGAGTAGAGCTGCTTGAGTTTTTGGAGGACTTCTGTTTATCTCGTCTGCAAGTAGAACGTGGGTGAATATCGGTCCCTTGACTAGCTCGAAGTTTCCCGCTCTGTAAACCTTCGTTCCCGTTATGTCTGCTGGCAGCAGGTCAGGAGTGAACTGAATTCTGTTGTATTTAGCTCCAATTGCCTTGGCAAAAACCTTGGCTAGGAGAGTTTTTCCTAGCCCAGGGTAATCTTCGAAGAGAACGTTTCCGTTCCCAAGGCTCGCAGCCAGCATTTTTTTGACTATGAGATCGTCTCCAACGTAAACATCGCACACAGTTTTTATTATGCTTTCGCACGCTCTTCTGAACGCGGAAGGTGTGAGTTCGACATTCACTCTATCATCCTCCTATTACGACTATTTACTTTATATTTAACTTAATTTTATTTGATTTTATTTTTTGCAACATCTTAAATATTAAACTGTTCGAACTTCGGACAGCCCTAAACGATCACGCTCCTGCACCATTTCTAGCCTTCAGAGCTCTAACGCCCTCACAACTACCTTTATTCCTACCACTTTTCTCGTCGAGCACACTCATGACTGTTTTCAGGACCCTCTCTCTCCTCGACTTGTTCCTCCTTTCAACTATCGCTCTCTCCCATGGAAGTGCAAAGAGGGGCACTCTTTCGTCGCAGTGGTTCACAACCGGTAGTATCATCTCCGCTATTTCTTTCTCAGAGTATCCCGAATCGCTGAGAGCTTTAACTATGCAAGCAACGAGCAAGGATTTTTCCCCTGTCTCTACGAAGCTTTTTGCTGCCCTCTCCAAACTTATCACGAGTTCGTCGAACCTTTCGGATATCTGCTGGGAGTGAGGCTCGAGGTAGGTTTCGTCGTAGCCGGGTTTGAAGTTTCTGAAAACGGCAAAGGCTGCGAGAGCGAGAACTGCCCACTCAGCGAAGTCGAACAGCCCTCCGTGGAGGTAGGGTTTAGCGAATTCCATGACCGCCAAAGCGACGAGGGCAAACATTACGTACGTTCTAGAGGAGGCAATTCCCCTCGCTATCGTCCCCTCAAAACCGGACGCAAGAGAAGTGAGGGCGAAGTAGGCTAAGACTCCTGCGACTACTATCGCTGCAAGACTGCTGTATTGGTAAAGGAGCATGTATGACGAAAAAGCTGCAATCAGAAAGCCAATGCAGGAAGTTATATGCCTTTTTGGTAGGTCTGAAACTATTACGGCGAGAGATACTAGGAGTGCGAGCAAGTAAATCCTATTGACCGAAACGGGATAATACATTTGAAGGTTGAATATAGCCGTGTCTGCAATGAGGTAAAACGCTATCGCAAACGGAAACGGCCTCAAAATTTTCGCCTTTCCCCTCAGGATTAGGCCCAAAAGCAGGAGTGTGTATATCGTCAGCAGAGTCGTGGAAGATACCTCAAACATCACCTTGCCGAAGTAGAGCGTCTGGTGGGTGAGAACCCAGTAAAGTGCGACAAACACGACTGTGAGAGTCGCCACTCCAATCAGCATCTCGAACACCTCTTGAACGGGAAGACTCTAAGTTCGGGCTCTCCCTCCACTTTTTCCTCGGTTATCTTTTTGCATAGATCGTAAAACTCCTTCAAGTCCTCTCTGCTTCCACCTTCCCTATCTCCGTATCTGTTGGGCTCGAAAAACGAGAGTATCCTCTCTTTTAAACTCTCCTCTACGCCGAGAGCTTCGAGAACTTCCCGTGCGGTAGCATCCTTCATACTTTTGCCAGTCTTTTTTTCGCAGAACTCTACGACCTCTTCGAAAACCTTTGCGAGACCCCTCCAGAAAGGAAGGACGAAGAACTTGATCTCTCCGTTCTCTGTGACCTTTCCTTTCTCGTTCAGGACTTCGGCCCTCAGAACATGCTCTCCGACTCCCAGCTTTCCTGAATACGTACATACTCTTTCTCCAAAGCCGACTCTCTCCCCATCAACGCTTAACCTGATCAATCCTTCTGCTCTGGTAGTTATCTCGACTTCGTCCTCAGGCAGCCAGACGGGAGGTGGGGAGTAGTCAAATCTAAGGGTTTTCTTCTTTCTGAGTTTTAGAACGAGAAAAGCTATCAGTGGGAGAGGTATCAGGTAAACCCAGAACGGTAAGGGTCTGCTTACCGTAGCTCTTGACGGCAGGTGAAGTTCGTCACCGGGGTAGTACACCTCTGCTTTATCCTTCCTGAACTTTAGCTTCAGCACTCCATCGTCGTAGTACTCCTTTCCGTTCACGTAAACGTATCCCTTAACGACATTTCCTGAAGTGTCGACGATTCGAAGCACTAAGGTGTCGCTCCTGACCTCAGCCTCGATTTTTGTGGGGGATTTGACGTAAAGCTTGAAAACTCCTTTATACCCCATTCTTTCTATTGTGTAGTTGACCGCGTAGATCCCGGCCTTTTTTGGGGCCATGAGGCTTATGCTAAAACCTGAAGTAATGTTCTCGTAAAACGGGTAACCGAGGTAGATCGTTTCCCTCACAGGCCTTCCGTTGAACAGTACGGTTACGTTGGTGTTCCACTGTTTTCCGGCCACAGTACTCGTATTTGTGAATAGGACGCTCACGTATCCCGCCTCAACAGTTTTTTCGAGAACAGCCGAGCTTATAAAGTACTTCTTCGAACCTGGATAATATATCCTTATCTTGTGCTTGCCCTTGGATAGGTAAACTTTAAACTCAAAGG
>JAMOMT010000093.1 GCA_027066965.1 Archaeoglobaceae archaeon | reverse complement strand
TGAAGACTCCGTCACCGTTGACGTCTTCGTACAAGCCGTCGTGGTTGAGGTCCTTTGGCGTGTGGCCATCTATTGGTGGTGGGCCTGCCATTACTGTGAGATATAGTGGTATTGCTGCTACACTAGAGTTTATTTCCTTGTAGCTATCGTCCTGGAATGAGTTTACTTTCAGCGTAATTTTGGTGATGCCGGGTTTGAGAGCCTTAATTGTTAGGGTTGCAAGGGTTACGTTGGTCTGACCTGCTGTAACTTCGTTGCTTAGGTCACCCTCGGTGAATGTTAGATTCAATGCCGGAAGGGTTGTGTTGGTATGTAAACTTGCCCAACTTGGGAATGCAATTCTTGTTATCTCCATTACCGAAGAGTTTGTTATGTTTACGGTTACACTGGCATAGCTAAAACCAGTTGATGGCACTCTATCAAGAGTTACGTTTAAGATTGCTGTGGAATTCGGTGTTATTGTCCATGTTTGTGGATGTAATGTCACTGTTGATTGTGTTTTCTCAAGAACAGTTATTACTTTAGATGTTGACGTAGCTAAGCCTGTATTATCTATAACAGTCAATGTTACGTTGTACTCTCCAGGTAGTGAGTATACATGGTGAATTATTGATTTGGTCGTAACTGTTGTATTTCCATCTCCAAAGTTCCATACATATTTTATGATGCTACCATCGGGGTCATATGATTGTGAAGCGTTGAGTGTTACAGTTTCTCCAGTAGTTGGTAGCTTTGGGGAGTAGGTGAAGTTAGCAACTGGTGGCTTGTTTGCTTTATCGTATATGGTGGTTGATGGATCTCCATATAGGTTGAAGTCCATCAGATTCATCATAAATTTTTCACTATCAGCTATTAGGCTGGCCTTAGCCATGTATAATGCTTCACCCACTGGTTCTCCCTTAATAACACCTTTTACAAACTCATAGCCAATATCTAGGTCATCTGCATAAATAGTTGGATACCAAATTCCTGCACGATACCAAGAAACTCTGGATGATGAAACTGTTGCTATAGCCCCTCTTTTCAATAAAGAATATCCTAGGTTATCTGATATTTCTGGGTAGCCATTGTAGCAAGACCCTTGAAAAACTATTGCTGGTTTATTGTTTGTTAAATTCTTGGTGTCACTGGTCTGTATTAGCTTTGACCAGATGATTTCTCCGTCCTGAAATGTGTATGGGTTTAGCCATTTGTAAATTTTTATGGTTGAATGATCATGATCTTCAGGGATGCCGTTTCCATCATCTATCGCCCAGTATTTTCTCCACGCTGCGTGGCGGGACCCATGAGCTGACCAAAATATAACTCCAAACCCTTTGTTCCACTCATTTATAAGTGTTGTTCTATTTAACGATGCATTGAAATAGGGTGCTGTCTTTGGAACGGGGTTTATACCCTGAGTCTCGTACATAACAAACCACGAAAACCCGTATGGTTTCAGTACATTGTTGACTAAATACTTTGGTAGTTCTCTACCATCAGTCCTGTTTAGGAGAAATTCATCGTTCTCATCTTTATAGTTTGCAATTGCCATGGGCAACATAACCCTTTTTCTCCAGTTACCGTAGGTACTACCGTATTCCATTATTTTACTTAGAATCATGTCAAGTTGAGTTATGTTATCGTTATAAACGGGGATTCTCCCAACGAAGACCTCAGGGTATATATCTACGTTATCCCAAGGTTCCCCATATATTCCGTTACCGTTCGAATCCCAATTTCCGGTTAGGTCAGCGTAGAAGTAGTCAGTTGGTGCTTTCATTACGTATCCGTACTCCTCTATAGGATACGTCATCATCATTGGGACATCTCCGTAGGAGTCGGAACTGTTTAGTGGATCGTCGGGATCGGGGTTACCAATTAAAAGAACGTATTTTATGCCATACAGTAGATAATGTGTTTTTAACCAGTTCCTTATATTTATAGCTCTTTGCTGACCCTTGGCATAACCGTAGTCATTTTCAGTTATTACTAACGGGTTAAATCCTCTAGCTTTTAAGAATTCAACAAATTTACACAGCATCTTAGAATGATTTTTGATATAGTTTGTTGTTACAATTACATAATCATGTTCAGTTGAATACGTTCTTGCGTATGTATTGACTTTATCTAAGTTTAACACATTCAGATTTCTAAGTAGTTTGTAGGTATAATCCGATACGCAGATGGACTTACTGGATTTACTGTAGGATTTCAATTTTAATTTGGATTTGTACATTATTTCAATAGTAACTTTTTCATTAATGTAAAGCTTTTTACGAATAGGATTATATTGGATAGGCGTGAACTCGATTCCGACTAGCTTGGCATCCCTTAACTGGCCTCTGTGGACGATTCTTACCGGTTTATTGGGATATAACGCATCAGTGTTGTAAACACTTGAAATACAGTAACAAAAACTGGCAATTTCGTTTCTAGGAACGATTGGTGGTGCAGGAGGTATGTTATATTCTCCCTTGAGATAGTATCCTGTTCTATTCACAATTTTAATTTCAACGGTCGATAGATTACAGTTATTAGGTAAAACAATGTCCCAAATTTTGTGTGGTAACATTGGTTTCCCAGGTGGTCCACATGTGTAGAATCCCTCCATACTAATTAGACTATTATTTGCTATGTTAATTATTTTGTAACTGTTTGATTTTAGTGTGTATGTTACTTTATAGTCTAGGTTTTGAGCCAGCACTGCACCAACTAAAAGATTTATCAACAAACATAGAAACAGCAACTTTCTGGTAAACCCCATGGCATATTAGTAGCCCCATGTTGCTGAAAAATTTAACGGTATTTACTTTGTTATGAACTCCTAAACATATATATCTTGTAAGTGGGCCCGGAGGGATTCGAACCCCCGACCGTCCGGTTATGAGCCGGACGCTCTAACCTGGCTAAGCTACGGGCCCTTTTACTGCCGATTTGATCTCTTCTCCATCAACACAAGCCATGACCTTTTAAAGGCACTGTCATTTTGACGAAACCTGAATTTAAAATTTGTGCTTCATTGATCTCTATTTTCCAGATTTCAAAAACAATCAAGTACAAATAGCGGGCAGAAAGTGTTTGGCTATGGGCAGAATAGAAGAGCTGACTGAAGAGGTAGTACGATTATTCAAAAATTCAGGATACGAGGTTGATAGAAGGGATGTTTACAATCGTCTCAAGCTGCTCATAGAGGAGTTCAAGGTTCCAGAGGATGAGGCCATGAGAACGGTTAAAAACTACCTGATGAAAGAGCTTGATGTTTCGAGAGAGCAGCTAATAATGGAAAGCCCACTCGTCAAGGTAGCCGACATAAAAGCTCCCGGCCAGTGGGTCAGCCTCAAAGCCAAAGTCGTGCAGCTCTGGGATTCATCTAGCCCCAACGTTTCTCAGGTTGGCCTTATCGGAGACGAGACTGGAATAATAAAGTTCGTTATTTGGGCTAAAGCCAACAAACCCCAAGTCGAAGAGGGAAAGTGCTACCTCTTCGCCAACGTAGTGACTGACAGTTTTGGAGGAAGAATGCAGGTAAACGTAAACAGGAACAGCAGAATTGAAGAGATTGACGAGGACATACAACTCCCACCAAAGGAACTTGAGATAGTGGGAGCTCTAATAGCGATTCAGCAGAACAGCGGGCTTATAAAGAGGTGTAAGCTTTGCAACAGAGTTCTCACCAAAGGTGTCTGTCCTATACACGGACAGACCGAATCCTATGATGACCTGAGGGTTAAGGGGGTTATAGACGACGGGGAGAACTACTACGAGGTGATACTGAACGAGGAGAACGTTAGAGACTTGACAGGAATAGGGCTTGAGGAGGCAAAGGAGATAGCGATGGAAAACCTCGACAGAACAGCTGTGCTTTCGGAGCTCAAAAACAGGCTTCTCGGCAGATACTATAGGCTTAGGGGGATGAGGGGCCAGAGGTACTTGCTGGTCAGCGAGATAGAGTTCCTGAAGGCGGACGTGAGGAAAGAGGGAGAAGAAATTCTCGGAGGATGATCGCGATGGACGGTAGGTCCTTCAAGAGAGAGATTGCGAGGAGAGTCTTCGCCTTCGAGCTGAATAAAGCCACTCACAAGATCGAAAGTGGAGACAGAGCCGTACAAGTTCTCTTACCAACTGGAGTTAGCTGTAACAGGGTATTCATCGTTGGAGTTCTGCTCGACAGAGAAGAAACGAGGCCAGACTCCGATTTCTGGAAGGTGAGGATTAGCGATCCTACTGGAGTCTTCAGGGGTTTTGTGGGTAGGTTTCAGCCGGACGCACTCGAGAGCCTTTTAAAGATAGAGCCACCAGAGATAGTCGCTGTTGTTGCTAAGATAAGGCTGTTCGAGGGAGATACGACCACCGTTGTAACAATAAGACCTGAAGTGATAATTCCGGTGGAGAGGGAAGTTAGAGATTACTGGGTTATCGAGACAGCAAAACACACTCTTGAAAGAATAAATAGGATGAGGAAAGGTGGAAACGAGCTCGTGGAGCTTGCATGGCAGGTTTACGAGCCAGATCTTGACTACTACGAGGAAAAAGTTAAGGAAGCCGTTAGAACTCTACTCGACCAGCACGCCATGGTTGAGAGTGAGACCGAGGCTAGGGAATCCGAGGAGCCTGAAGAAGTTAGTGAGGAAGAGGAGAAAGCCAAGGCTGAAGAATCTGAAGTAGAGAGCTGGGAGGGCGAGGAAGAACTTGAAGGCGTCGAGGACATTGAGAGTGTTGAGAGGGAGGAGGACTGGGAACTCGAAGATATAGACGAGTTCGAGTTTGAGGAAGAGGAGTGGGATTTGAGGGACATACTGGGGGAGTAAACGGGTGGTTTGATGGAGGCGAATAGGGTTAGGGACATCTCGACCTCCATGATAAGGAGGATGTTTGAGGTAGTTGCTGAAGCGAAGAGGAGGGGTATAGATATAGTGAGTCTCTCAATTGGAGAACCGGACTTCGACACGGATGAGAGGATAATCGAGTTCGCGTGCGAGGCGAAGAGGAGGGGCTACACCCACTACACTTCTAACATGGGCATCGACGAGCTGAGAGAGGCGATAGCTGAGAGGTACGGTGTGGAGAGGGATGAGGTAATGGTCACTGCTGGAGGTAGTGAGGCTCTCATGAATGCATCTCTCGCTTTCATCGAGAGAGGCAGTGAAGTTGTAATACCTTCTCCTAACTTTCTCTCGTACTTCGTTTATGCGAAGCTTTGCGAAGCTAAAGCCGTTCAGGTGAAAACGCATCCTGAGTTTAGGCTCGACATCGATAGGCTAAACGAGGTCGTTGACAGAAATACGAGCGTCGTATTCCTCAACTACCCGAGCAATCCGACTGGAGTTGTTGAGGATGAGAGAACGCTGAAGGCAGTGGTGGAGATAGCTCAGGACGCGAAGGCAATAGTAGTTAGCGACGAGATCTACGACCAGATATACTACGACAAAAAGCCTGTGAATCTTGCTGGGATGGAAAACGTTGTTGCCGTTAACGGTTTCTCGAAATCACTCGCGATGACTGGGTGGAGAGTAGGTTTTACCATAGCCAGCAAAGAACTGTTAGATTCCATGCTGAAGGTTCACCAAGTTAACGGAGTTTGTGCACCAGCTTTCGCGCAGAAGGCTATAGCCGATGCCTTTGCTGAGGGAGTTTTCGACGACGTGACTGAGAGGATGAGGAGGGCCTTCAGGGGGAGGAGAGACTACATATACCCTGCATTCAGGGAGCTTGGCTTTGAAGTCGTGAAGCCGGAAGGGGCGTTTTACCTGTTTCCGAAAATACCGGTCGACATGGATTGTGTGGAGTTCACGGAAAAGCTCGTAATGGATGGTGTTGCGGTGACACCTGGAGTTGCTTTCGGAGGGGGGAACGAGAGGTACGTTAGGGTATCTTACGCTGCTTCGATGGACTCTCTTAAGGTCGCTGTGGAGAGGATAAGGAAGTTTTTGGAAAGTTTGGCTTAGTATTTTTAATTTGTTATTATTTTTCTGACTTCTAGCATTATCTTGCTTAATTGTAAATTAAATTAACAAAATTAAAAAATCACATTAGGTGGCTCGGACTAAGAAGCAGAACCACCGTCAGCGTAATTAAGCCTGCAAGAACGAGCCTCAACCCCGACCTCACTATACCGCTTCTCGAAACTTTCCCCATGAAAGCCCCGACCACGAAGAGCTGCAGCAGGCCTGTAGCTATCGCGAACGGAAAGGCCTCGTCAACTGGCAGGAAAACGTAGAAGACAAGGGGTATGAGCGAAGCAATCACCGGAGATACCGCGTGTACGAGCGAGCTGACGAGTATTGCAAAGCTGTGAGCTCTCTCAACGATTCCACCAACGCTCCTGAGCATCGCTTTGTCTCTTTCTATCTTTACGGCCGTCTGCTCAACCCTCTCCGCCTCGTAAGCCCCCCACCCGCTCGAGATTCCGAGAGCTATCGCAGTGGCAACTCCTGCTGAGATTACGACTTCTGGAGTAGCTTTCCTGCTGAGGTGTGCTCCCATAATTAGCCCGAGAATCGTGAGGGCTCCGTCGAAGTAACCTATTATGAAGTACCTCCTCGCTATGGGTGCGAGGTTGGTCATGCTGCTGTAGAGCTTGTACGTCTCAATCTTCTCCTTGAGCCTACTCGAAACAGATTTGGGCATTTCACACACCTTACAGCCTCTTTATCATGTACTCGAACTCCCTTTCGTATCCAAACCTCCTGTAGTAAGGCCTAACTCCCACTCCGCTTATCACCGCTATCCTGTCGTACTCCTCTCTCGCTATTTCCTCCGCATGTTTCAGCAACCTCTCGCCAAACCCTCTGTGCTGCATGGCCTTCTCGAGAGCGCACTCTCCTGGCTTCTCCCCCAGAGGCAGGGCCTCTCCGTAAACGTGCAGCTCCCTTATCAGAGCACAGTCCCTCAAACACTCGATAAACGGCTCGTCTGGAAACCTGAGCCTTATGAAGCCCACTAGAGCGTCTACACTCTCGATCTCGTACGACACGAAGTACTCCACTCCACCAGAAGCCTTGTACTTCCTCACTTTAAGCTCAGCTTCCTTCATCAGCTCTTCAACGTCAACTCTCCTACCCTCCCTTTCGAGCTCCATAACTCTGTGTCCTATCTCCCTGCACCTTATGCACCTGCACTTCAATCCCATCTCCCTCATCTTCTCCTTCACGAGCTGTCTGATGTTTCCCTTGTCCAGCCCTATCGCCCTTCCGACTGGTATGTCCCTCTGAACCCTCTGAACTCTAACGTATTCCGGCAGAAGTGCCTTTGCCCTCGCTATTACCTCCACAACTTCCTCAGTTGTGTAAGGTCTGTACTTTCCTGCTTTGTACCACTCGTAGAGCTCGGTTCCTTCAACGACGAGGGTAGGGTAGATTTTCAGGTAGTCTGGCCTGAACCTTTCGTCCTCGAATATGGTTTTGAAAGTCCTAAGGTCTCTCTTTGCATCTTTCCTCCCTCTCTCATCTGGAAGTCCGGGCATCAGGTGGTATCCGACCTTGAAGGCGGAATCCTTGAGTAACTTCGTTGCTCTAACAACGTCTTCGACGCTGTGTCCCCTTCTAACAGCCTTCAGCACGTCATCGAAAACGCTCTGCACTCCGAGCTCAACCTTGGTAGCTCCATACCTGAGCATGTCCAGTATGTGTTCTTCCCTCGAGTAGTCCGGCCTCGTCTCTATTGTTAGGCCGACGCATCTCGCTTTTGCACTCTCATTCCTGAGTTTTTCCCCCTCAAGCAACTCCTTCGCTCTTCTTTCGTCTTCGAACTCTTTTACGTCGATCTCTCCTCTAATTACAAGCCCGAAGTCATTCATAGCCCTAAAAACGTTGGTTATGAAGTAGTCTCGGTAAACCCTTTCTCTTGCTGGAAAAGTGCCGCCCATCACGATTACTTCCACCTTGTCGACAGCGTGCCCTATCTCTTCGAGCTCCTTCAGTCTGGAGCTGACCTGGGAGTAGGGGTTGTAGCCGTGCTGCTTTCCCCTCTGCGCTGCGGGTTCGAGGCCTATGTACGACTGGGGGGTGTTGAACTCCACTCCCCCGGGACACATCAGGCACTTTCCGTGCGGGCAGGGGGCTGGAGAAGTCATCACACTTACTACTGCCACTCCCGAAATCGTTCTGACTGGCTTTAGCTTCAGAACTTTTCTGAGCTTCTCGTAGCTCTCATCTCTGCCAAACTTCCCCTCGTAAGCCTTTAGCAGGTCAGCGTCGCTTGGTATCTTGCTAAGTCTATACTTTCTACTGACTTCTTTCTTTACCTTGGCTACCTCTTTCTTCCCAACTACAGAGGAAAATTCAAGAAGTTCTAGAACTTTGAGAGCTGCTTCGAGAGACGCTCTCCCATAATCGTCTGCCGGCATTTACGCTTAAAAATAAAATAGCTATTGGCTTAAAGCTTCTCCTTCCTTAGGTCTATTATCTGGTGGAGTTCGGGGCCCGTGGAGATGAGAGTTACAGGAACTCTCACGTCGTCCTCTACCTGCTCCACGAACTGCTTCGCCTTTGGAGTGAGCTTTTCCCACTCCGTAACTCCGTAGCACTCCTTGTCGAGCTTATCTATTCCTGTCAGTGCTACTTGTGTGGCTCCATTTACCATGGCGGAGTAGCGAGCGAGTTTTCCGTCCCAGTAACCTATTCTCCTCCTTCTGCCGGTGACAGTTCCGTACTCTATGATTCCGAGCTTCTCAGCCTCCTCCTGAGGCATCTCGGTTGGGAAGGGGCCAGAGCCAACTCTCGTCGGGAATGTCTTGAAGACTACAACGACCTCGTCCACTTTGGTGGGCCCAATTCCGACATCCGAAGCTATAGCCGAGGCTGTAGTATCCTTGGAAGTTACATAGGGGTAGGTTCCGTAGTAGAGACTCAAAGCGAAGCCCTGACTTCCTTCGACGAGCACGAACTCCCCCCTGTCTACAGCCTCGTTTACCTCCAAAGGCACGTCTGCGAGGAAGGCCCTAAGCTCTTCAATGTCCTTGGCCTGCTTCGCAACCCTCATCACTCTGTCTCTATTAGCAGGACCACACCCAGTTCCAGTGGAGCCGATCTTGCCTTTCAGGTGCTCGCTCGACCTGTCTTCTTCTATGTGCTTGGGTTCTATTATTGCACATCTGTAATCCACTCTCGCCCTGTCCCCCACTTTAAGGGTTTCGACCTCCTTGAGGAAGACCTCCGGATTTACGAGAACTCCAGCACCTATGAACAGCTTTGCGTCCGGGTAAACGAAGCCAGAGGGGATCATCCTGACTCCGAACCTCTTTCCATCCACCTCTACAGTGTGCCCGGCGTTCGGTCCAACTCCACCTCTCGCTATTATTACCGGCTTGTCCGAGTGCGCTATGTGTGCGATTATCTTTCCCTTGCCTTCGTCTCCCCAGAATCCTCCAACCACTATGGTTGCAGTCATGACAATCCCTAACCCACTAACCCAGTCCACGTTTTAACTTTGCCGGTTTTTCTCTGTTGATTTGGGTGGTTAGGTTTTAATTGGTACTAGTTATTCATCTGTCTTGACCTTCAAATCTTAGGATTCTTAAACTTCAAATTTGAAAACGCCAAATGTGGAGTGAAACTTTAGCGGATTTTTGCACTGTATACTGAACAGTTTTTCAGCCCTTCTCTGCTTTAGTATCCGCAGTTCAGCAGCCACCTCCAGAGAGGAACGAACTCCACAACTCCATTCCTGCCAAACCAGCTGAGCTCTCTCACGTCCTCGTAGTCCCAGGTGATGACTGTAAGCCTGGGCTTGTGCTCTCCAAACACCTCTTTGGCTTTCAGCAGTGCCTTCCACTCCCTCGCATCGACCTCGTCAAAGTCGCTTGCGTAGGTCACCTGTATCAACTGCTCCACTTTCAACCCATCTTTCACGACAAAGTCAACTTCGTACCCTTTTGCTGACAAGTAAAACAAATCTCTATTCGGCTTTTTCCGTCTGCAGAGGTCGAGAAAAGCGACATTCTCCATCAACCTGCCAAGGTTGGGTGAAGTAAACGACGCAACTGCGTTTACAATTCCCGTGTCCACTGAGTAGATTTTTCTGGGAGATTTGATTCTCTCCTTTTCTTTGAATGAAAAAGCTTGGAGGGAAAACAGAAGGTACGCATCCTCTAGGTGCTTTATGTACTTTTCAACGGTCGCCTTACTCCTGAATTGAAGCAAATTTTTCAGCTTTGAGATGGAGTACTTTGACGAGAACATTGAAAGCAGGTACTTTGCAAGATTTTCGAGCTCGACCGGATACTTCACGTTCCACCTTCTGACAACGTCCTTGTACACAATGGCGTCAAACAGCGTTTCTAGGTACTCTTTCCCCAGTTCCTTGACCCAGATCTCTGGGAATCCGCCTTTTGTGAGATAATCCCTTAAAATACTTTTCAGGTTACCCTGCTTCTCTCTGAGTAAATCTACATTGGAGCAATCATACTTTAGACATCTTAGAACTTCCCTGAAACTGAAGGGATATATCTCCGTGTCAATGTACCTTCCCGTCAGATGGGTTGAAAGTTCCCGGCTCAGAAGGTTTGCGTTCGAGCCGGTGATTATCAGGTTGTAACCTCTCCTGTAAAGGGAGTTCACCCAAAGCTCCCAGTCTGGCAGGTTCTGAATTTCATCCAGAAGCAGGTACTTCGTACTGCCGTAAATTTCCCTTACAGCTTCCAGAATGTTCTCCGGATCCGCACTAACAAGCACTTTTTCGTCGAAGTTTACGTATCCGAAATCTCTGTCCCTCAAAACGAGGTAGCAGAGTGTGGATTTTCCAGCCCTCCTGACGCCGGTAACCACCTTTATTATGTCTTTGTCTATCCACTTGCGCATTTTTTCTTCTGCTTCTCTCTCAACGAACTCTCTTTCCCGCAGGCAGTTTATTTCCTCTCTCTGTCTGGCTATCACTTCCACCACGTTCATTGTGTAAAGTGAACTGAACAAAAATTTAAAATTTTGTTCATTTTGATGTCATTACTAGTCAATGCCGGTAACTTTGGTAACCGTAACCGTGGTATTTGATGGTAAGTCTGACACTTTCACTCCTGAACGGTCGTTTAAACGGACAAGTCATTAAACATAAAAATAAAATAAAGAGAGCGACAATGCCAGAAGTGGACTTCAAAAGGGCAGACACAATCGACAGGATCGCTGAAACTGAGAAAACCGTGGACTCGCTCGAGGAGTACATAAGCAAGTACGCCGTAAAAGTTCTCAAGGAGAGGGGAATAGAGAAGCTTTTCCCCCCTCAGCAGCTTGCAGTTAAAAAGGGCCTCTTTTCTGACAG
>JAMOMT010000092.1 GCA_027066965.1 Archaeoglobaceae archaeon | reverse complement strand
CTCTCGAGGAACTTGTCGAGATACACTTTCGCAGGTTCTCTGGCCATAGAAGGCATGACTCCAATTCCAAAGTTCGCTGAACCATTCCCTTTAGGAAAGAGCCAGATATAACCTCCTGGACTCCTTTCATGTCCAAGCCAGAAGTGGCAGTAGTCCATGTCGTACCTATCCTCTAACCCAGTTATCAGGTACTGGACACAGCTCTCTATCTCGTTAAGTTTTAGGGTCGTGTCTATGCCCATCCACTTGCCAACCCTACTCTCCACACCATCAGCCCCTATGATCATCTTTGCACTCACGTCGAAGAACTCCCCAGCCCTCCTGAGCTTGACAGTCAAGCCGTCAGTTTTTCTCTCGACGCCAACGGCAGCAGTTTTTACGAGAACATCGGCCCCAGCCTTTGCAGCTTCCCTTGCAAGCCATCTGTCGAATATTTTTCTCTCGAGGATATACCCGACCTCGTTTCCAGCCTGCTCTGCGGAGAGAGTTATTACAGTGTTGTCTGGGGAGTATATCTTTGCCCCAGCAACTTCAGCAGCTATCCACTTTTCCTTTACCTCGACAAGAGATGAGAGCTCCACCTTGCTGACCCCCTCAGCACACCTCACAGGAGCTCCGATCTCCTGCCTTTTTTCGACCATCAGAACTTTCAGTCCCTCCTCAGCAGCAGTCTTGGCAGCCATACTTCCCCCTGGCCCTGCTCCAATGACGACGACATCGTAGTCCACCGTCATCACCCCTCGACGACCCTGAGGGCATTCATCGGGCACACTTTCACACAGAGCATACAGCAGTTGCACTTGGTCTCATCTATAACGAGAAAAGTTTCAACCAGCTCATTAGCGTTGTTCTTGCAAACGGAGACGCAGGCTCCGCAGTAAGCACATTTAAACCTGTCAACTACGACTTTCTTACCGTTGGAAGGCATGTAAAAGAGTACTTCTGCGAACTTTAATTGTTTTTCTCTTGAGTTTCTGCCACTTTCAGACTCCGGAAACTCGAAAACCTATGAGTTGCCAGATTTTAAAAATTAAAAATCAGGACTTGAGGTAAATCGACCTATCAACATACTTCGTGTGCAGAAGTTTGTGAGACTTTTCGCTTATCGGATGCTCGAAGAAATCTTCGTACATCTGCAATATCTCTGGATTCTCGTGCGACTTCCTTATCGGCAGGTTCCTATCGTGCTCGTTCAGGGCTTCCACCCTCGCTTTTATTCTCTCCACGTTCGTCGGCTCCGGCTGCCCACCGCCACCTATGCATCCTCCTGGGCAAGCCATGAACTCTATGAAGTGGTAGTCCGCCATTTCCCCACCGTTCAATATCGATTCACAGACTTTCCTCGCGTTTCCAAGCCCGTGAGCTACTGCCACCTTGATTTCCTTGCCGTTCAGCTTTATAACGGCAGATTTTATTCCCTCAAGTGTTTCCAGTTCCTCCCACTCGAGCTTTTCCAGTTTCTTTCCAGTTATCAGCTCATAAGCCGTTCTTAGAGCAGCTTCCATAACTCCACCAGTTCTACCGAAAATTGCAGCAGCTCCTGTGTACTTTCCGAGCAGCGGATCCGGTTCTTCATCCGGCATCTCGGCTATGTTTATTCCAGCCATCTTGAGAAGCTTGGCGAATTCCCTCGTCGTTATAACCACGTCAACATCGGGAAACGGAGGAGTGTCCTCAGGTATATAGCCGTTATCTTTCAACCACTTCCAGGCAGAACACATTTCCTCTCTTGCCCTTTCAAATTTTTTCGCCGTACATGGCATTATCGAAACGACGAACACCTTTCTCGGATCTACTCCGAGCTTGAGAGCAGCGTAGGTTTTTGCAGTCGGACCGAACATCTGTTGGGGGGATTTAGCCGAAGATATATGCGGTATCAGCGGGGGATAGAAGGTCTCACAGAACTTTACCCACCCAGGGCTGCAGGATGTGAACTGAGGGAGGGCGTCAGAAACTTCTTCGAGCATTTCTTCCTTTATTTCGATACCCTTTACATCCTCCTTACTTATAATTCCAGCCTTTATGAACCGGCATATTAGCTCAGTACCTTCCTCCATTATCGTCTCGTCCGCGGCAAAGTTCGTGTCCCACACCCTGTCGAAGCCAAGCCGTCTAAGGGCTGCGTATATCTTTCCGACGACGATTTCCCCCGGCCTCAATCCAAACTCCTCACCTATACTGACCCTTATAGAGGGAGCGAATTGAACAACCTTAAACTTTTCTTCATCCTGTAGGGCCCTCCAGACTTCCATGGTATGGTCTACTTCCCTTATCGCGCTGTAAGGCCTCGAATAAGGACATAGACTACAGCCGTTGTATTCCTTAAAGAGCCTGATCTTCTCGTTTTCTATTCCCATGGGGCAGGCGTGTATGCACTGCCCACACCTCGTACACCTCGCCTCGTCAACCAGAACAACACCCTTCTCCTCGTCCATCGCTATCGCTTCAACCGTCTGCACGGCCTTGCAAGTTTCAACACAGTTCCCGCACCTTATGCAGAGTTCGGGATCGTACATAATGGCCTCAGAACTCCAGCCTTCGAACTTCCACTTCTCTCTGTCCTCGAGAGAAATTATTCCGGCATTTGCAGCCTCAATTGCTGTGAACTCCTGCAGGAGTCTTATCAGGTGACACTCCTCTCTCTCTTCAAGCCTCTTCAATCTCTCTTCCAGTTTCTTTCTTATTTTCTCGGACTTTCTGTTGATCACAACTCCTTCTCTGACTTTCATCTGCTTCAGTTTCTTCGGTGTCGCTATATTTCCATCAACCTCCACCACGTTTACGAGTGGGCAGTCTTCGTTGTGAATAAACTCAAGCTGCGGTACTTCGAATGGTCTCCAGAAGCCCCCTTCCCTCATCACAACGTCATACAGCGTTTCTCCCTCGCTCGCTTCCACTTCTCTTCCATCCACAGTTACACGCACCATCCTATCACCAGCACAATTTTTACTACGTTTAGTTCAATAAGTATTTAGAATTGACAATTTTCGATATTTTAGTCTTATGCCATATTAAACTTCTTCAGAAAAATAACACCAAAGCCCAAGGTAAGCTTAATATACTGCAATCCAACAAGTGCGTTACCCAGTCACGTGAATGCCCACGGACAGAGGAACAGTCATAGTTATATAACGGTTGAAGGAGGGCACGACAATGGAGGAAACAGGAATTCAGGAATGCTACAAGGCTGCATCTGGAATTGCTCAGCTCAGACTTGTGCCAAAGAAGGTGTTCTTTACATGCGGTAGCGGATGCCATGAAGATGAACTCGTGAGCTTCGAGCTGGCTCTGAGAGATGCAGGGATAGAAAGGTTCAACCTCGTTCCCGTTAGCAGCATATACCCACCTGGATGCGAGGTTATTTGCAGAGAAGATGGACTGAAGGAGTTGTTTCCAGGTCAGATTGTCTTCTGCGTGATGGCAAGGCACTCAAGCAACAGGGCTGGAAAGAGGATATTCGCGAGTGTTGGAGCTGCAATTCCATCAGACAGTACTGTTCACGGATATCTGACGGAGTACCACGGAGTTTACAACGAGAGCGAAAAAGATCCGGGAAAGCACGCAGAGGAAATGGCCGCTTACATGCTCAGAACAGCCTTTGGAATAGAGCCAGCGATTACCAGGAGCGTTACTTCAGTAGCGGGGGTGGAGGAAGGCAAGTACACGACAGTCGTCGCCGCTGCCGTTTTTGTGCTTTAACGGGGCATAATTAAGCTGTTCCGGCTTCAATTGTTGCTTTAATTTATTCCAGCTTTAAATATTTCAAAACTTCAAGACCGAAACCCTTTTGAAGTGAACTGAGAGAGTCTCGCCGGCATGTGCAGCTCAAAAGCGAAAAAAGGGCTTTCAGAGCTCAAAAAGTGGAGGCACATTACGAAGCTCGACCCAGACAGGCCCAACCCGGAAGGACTAGTTAGAGCTGTTGCTGAGAGTGGAACTGATGCCGTAATGATATCTGGAACTCAGAACGTCACGCTCGAAAAAGCGAGAGAACTCTTCAAGCTTGTGAAAGATTATGGACTGCCAACGATACTCGAGCCTTCCTCTCCAGAGGCGGTGTTCTACGAGGCTGATTACCTCTTCGTCCCCTCGGTTCTCAACGCAAAAGATGGCGAATGGATAACTGGCAAACACGCGAAGTGGATCGAACTGAACCTCGACAGCGACGAGTTCTTCTCCAGGCTAGAAGAAGTCGTTTTCGAAGGGTACATAGTCCTGAATCCTGAGTCGGCAGTTGCGAGGGTTACGAAATCAGTTTGCAACCTCTCGCCAAGAGAAGCTGCGGCATACGCTCTTGCGGGAGAAAAGATATTCGGAATGGATGCCATATACATCGAATACAGCGGAACTTTTGGGAATCCAGAAGTCGTGAAAGAGGTCAGAGAAAGAATAAGCTCACCTCTGATTTACGGAGGAGGTATAAACAGTAGGGAAAAGGCAGAAACCATGTTGAAGTACGCGGACATCATAGTGGTAGGGAACGTGATATACGAGGAAGGAGTTGAGAAGTTTCTCGAAACGGTCCCCAAAAAATGATCGCGAAAAAGCTGAAAGCCGTGTGGGAGCTCTTAAGACTCGAGCACGGTTTGATGTATGCCGCTGGAGTTCTCGCTGGAATAGTTGTTAGTTCCGGACTAAACTTCTCCTGGGAGAAGGGGACGCTCGGAATGTTATCTGCCATTTTTCTTCAGGCCTCCGGCTTCGCTCTGAACGACTACGTTGATTACGAAGTTGACACGGCAAACGAGAGGTTCGACAGACCGCTCGTTAGGGGGGAGCTTTCTAGGAGATTAGCTTTAATCCTCTCGATCCTACTCGCCCCCTTCGGACTGCTTTCGGCTTACCTGATAAACTTCAAGGCGTTTCTGTTTGCTCTCTTCGTTTCTCTCCTCGGCTACGCTTACGACCTCAAGCTGAAGGAAACTGGAATTGCGGGGAACATTTACATAGCGTTCTCAATGGCTGTGCCCTTCCTCTTCGGAAGCGTGGTTGCCAGAGATGAGCTCTGTGGAGCAGTGGTCGTTCTGTCGAGCATAGCGTTTCTGTCGGGGGTTGGCAGGGAAATAATGAAAGGAATAGAAGATGTCAGGGGAGACGCAATAAGAAAAGTGAAGACCGTTGCGAGAGTTTTCGGGATAAGGAGAGCTGCGAAGGTCGCTGCCACACTTTATGTGATCTCCGTCGCCATGAGTGTTCTACCACCTCTCCTGTTTAGGCGGTTTGCCAACCCCGGTTACGCCCCCGTTTTGCTGACAGACATCATACTGCTACAATGCTCAGTTGAACTTCTGAAAATAGAAAAAGATGAGGAGAAAGCTGCAAAGGTCGTAAGAAAGCTCAGAAAGAGAACTCTAATAGCTCTGACCTTTGGTCTACTCGGCTTCGTGCTCGCTGCCCTGTTTTAATTAAGCAGATTTCAGGATCTGAAGAATTACCCTTCTCCTCCTCGGCCTCGTGTCGAAATTAACAACGACTATCTGCTGCCAAGTGCCAAGAATTAACTCTCCGTTCCTGAAAGGCACGACTATGCTCGGCCCGACTATAGAGGCTTTGACGTGGCTTGAGCCGTTGTCGTCCCCCCATGTCTTGTGGTGTTCGTAGTTCTCTCCGTATGGGGCAACCCTGTCCATTATCCTCGGAAAATCCTTCTTGAGGCCAGGCTCATACTCTATAGTCGTTACAGCTCCTGTAGAACCGACGTTGAAGACAAGAACAGCTCCTTCCTCAACTCCGCTCTCCTTCACAAACTTTTTGACCTCAGACGTTATGTCTGCCATTCCGTTAACTTCGAGCTCGACGCTTATTTCCCTAATCATAACAGCCACATGTCTGACTAATAAGATAAAGCTTTGTAACTGAGCACATCTACATCTCGGTAAAACTCAAACCCAAAACCCAAACACAGAATCTCGAAATACCAAATCTAAAAATTCGAAAATTTCAAAGGCCTTTCAGGACCTCCTCTACGGCTTTCTCTGGAGTATCAACGACAATTACACCTTCGATTATCACCGGAGGTCTTACAGCCACGACCTTCTTTCCTTCTTTAAGAGCTATCGCCATCTCAGATATCGTTCCGTAACTCCCTCCTACGGCTATTACTGCATCTCCCGACTGTGCGATTATAACGTTTCTCGCATGACCCATGTTCGTCTTTAGCCTGATAGTCAGGTATTCGTTCCCTTCAGACTTGTCGGGAAGAACTCCAACGACTATGCCCCCTTTTCTGCTCGCACCCCTTGAAACTGCCTCCATGACCCCACCTCTCCCACCGTTGATTATCACACACCCCCTCTCAGCTAGAAGTTCTCCGATCCTCTCGGCTATCCTTTCGAGTTCGGAGTCGCAGCTTCCGGCACCTATAACGCTCACTTGCACCTCACCCACCTCCTGAGGAACATCTCCGCCTCTCTCAGATCCTTGATGTCGTCGAAGTATAACGTCTTTACGGCAAAAGGACTGTTCTTCCTGAGCTTCAACCTTATCAGCCTGTTCTCCTCGTCCACTTCAAAGTTCTCTACGTCCTCGATTTTCGTTTTGAGGGGTCTGTAAACTATCTCGCTCTCGTCCATGCTGTAGTATCTCTCCCTCCCAAGAGCTATTACCGTGTACAAAAAGATGAGCATAATGCTTATGGCGAGGAGTATGGCGACTTTCCCCGGTCTAGTTCCCGTTTCAAGCCTGTAAATAGCACCTGCAACGAAGGTCAAGATTATTGTGAGGGAGTAAAGGAAGTACCTTCTCTTTGCCACCTTGTTGTTGATAGCCCTAAACTTCCATAGCATGCTGAGGATTTTGCGATGGTAGTATAATAAGGTTGACATACCCGGGAAGAGCCAAACTATTACTAAAGATACTAAAGACTGAGATGAAGCGTTGACTGACATTAAATTTATTGAAAAACAAGACACCAGACCATCAGGTCTCGAATACTTCCAGCGACTGTTCCTTCATCACTCTCTCCATTCCAGCAAGTGTACTCAGCCTGTAGTCCTCAAGCAGAACCTTTTTTATCGGCTCCACGGGGACGTCGAGTCTTATCTCCCTCGTTCTACCATACCTGCCCTTGGATATTATTATCGAGTTTATTATTCCGAGCATGTCTAACTCTGAAATCAGATCGCTCACTCTCCTTTGAGTTAGGCAGTCTATACCGACTTTCTTGCACAGGTTCTTGTAAACTGCGTAAACCTCTCCCGTCGTGAACTTCCTCAACCCAGACTCCGTAAGCACTATCATGCCGTAGAGCAGAACCTTGCTCTGAGTCGGCAGTGTTCTCACAGCCTCAACCACATGATCAGTCTCTATCTTTCTTACTGCCATCTTTACGTGCTCCCTCGTTATCTTCTCAGCTCCCTCTTTCTCAGCGATCTCTCCGCTAACTCTAAGCAGATCTAAAGCCTTTCTGGCATCTCCGTGCTCCTGAGCTGCGAGGGCTGCACAGTATGGAATCACATCGTCCTCCAGAACTCCCTCGTAAAAGGCGAGCTCAGCCCTCTGCATCAGTATGTCTTGCAGTTGCTCTGCGTTGTAAGGAGGGAATATGAGCTCCTCCTCGCTCAGAGAGCTGAGAACTCTTGGATCGAGGAAGTTCTTGAACTTCAGGTCGTTCGAAATCCCTATTATGCTCACCCTCGCCCTCTCCAGCTCTCCGTTTATCCTAGAGAGGTTGTAGAGAACCTCATCCCCTTTCCTCACGAGCTTGTCGATCTCGTCGAGGACTATCACTATCGTCTGATCTCTCGAGTCTATAGCACTTCTAACCTCGTCGTAGACCTGATCTGTGGGCCAACCAGTCATCGGCACGTTTCTACCGAGAACTTTAGCGAGAGTTGCGAGAACTCTGTACTGAGTATCTATCCTCTCGCAGTTCAGGTAGTGGACGTAGCAGTGGACTCCGAGCTTCTTACCCATCTCCTCGAGCTGCTTTCCAACATACCTGACGGTTGCAGTCTTTCCAGTCCCAGTTTTACCGTATATGAATATGTTCGAGGGCGTTTCGCCCTTTAGAGCCGGAACGAGTATCGAAGCAAGCTCCTCTATCTGTTCCGACCTGTGTGGCAGGTATTCGGGCGTGTAGGAGTGCCTCAGCACATCCCTGTTTCTAAAAATCTTCGGAGATGACATTAATGACTCGAAAATATTCGGCATAACACCACCACATCTCAGGCGTAGGAAGAACTTTAAGAGCTTTACCATTTGACAAAATATTTATTCAGCTGAATAATTACCGTTCAGGTAAGTTTTATTACATAAGCCAATTGCCATAGCTGATAACGCCCCTTCATTTCCGGTGGAGATGGAGAATAAAAATTGAAGACTGCTCCTAGAATACCTTTTAAGGAAAATACAGAGATAAACCGATTAAACTTGGAAAAGTAACATCCAAGATGTTTAACATTTGTGAGATGCTTCTCAAAAGTTATAAATAACTGCCCCGTCTTAAAGCGGGCATGCCTCACGATAGAATAGAGAAGCTCCTCGAACTCGTCAAGTTCAGCCCTTTTGTCGTAGCTGACGAGAAAAAGTCCGTAATAAGCGTTCCGGCAGAAAAAGTCTCGAGGGAGAGCATAGCTCTGATGATGAAGAACTGCGACGAGATAAGGCTTGCAATGCCGTGGAGGAAAATAGTTGAGCTTGGCCTAAACAGGTACATTGGAGGGGACGTGATTCCAATAGACTCAAGCAGAAACGGCACGTCAGCAAGTCAAAAAGCCGAGTTCATAAGGAAACTCGTCAGAGGAGAAGTTAGACCGGAAGAAATTGTGTTTCCAGGCAGAATATTCGTCGAGGAGGCAAAAGAGGGAGGAGTTCTCGAGAGGCCTGGAATAGGAGAGGCCTGCGTAGACGTTGCGAGGATGGCTGGATTCAGCAGATACGCTGTTTATTCTACTCTCACTACCTCAGAGGGAGAGGTTGCGGACGAAGGCTACGCTAAGAAGTTCGCAGAGGAGAAAGGGTTACCAGTATTTAGTATAAGAGATCTGATAGAGTACAGACTGAAAAAGGAGAAGCTCGTGAAGAGGATAGTTGAGGCAACTCTGCCAACAAAGTTCTACGGAACGTTCAAAGCCGTAGGGTACGAGACGCCTCTTGGGGAGATAGTTGCCCTCGTAAGGGGGGATGTGAGCGAGGGAGAGGTGCTAGTCAGAATCCACTCAGAGTGCCTCACCGGAGACGTCTTTCACTCCCTCAGGTGCGACTGCGGAGAGCAGCTCGAAAAAGCCCTGAAGATGATAGACAGGGAGAACAAGGGAGTAATGATATACATGAGGGGACACGAGGGGAGAGGAATAGGGCTGATAAACAAGCTGATGGCCTACAAGCTGCAGGAGGAAGGAAAGGATACGGTTGAGGCGAACATAGAACTTGGATTTCCTCCAGACCTGAGGAGTTATGGTATTGCAGCTCAGATTCTCATGGACCTAGGAGTTAAATCGGTAAGGCTGATGACGAACAACCCACTCAAGATAGAGGAACTGAGAAAGTACGGGTTCGAAGTCAAGAGAGAGGCAATAGAGGTCGAGCCTTCGAGCGAGAACCTAAAGTACCTGAAGGCGAAGAAGGAGAAGATGGGTCACCTGCTGTGTCTGAACGATTGATTGTTTTTTAAATTTTATTGATATACTATATTTACATTAAATTTAATAAATAGAATAAAAAACTAAAAAAAGAAAGTGATAGACATGGACGTAGTCGAAGCCTACTCCAAAGTCGGAAAGAACGGATGGAAAGTCCTGAGCTCCATTTTCAGGAGGATGTGGGACTTCGAGTTTGTCCCGTCCGAGCTAATAGCCAAGGACTCCGGTTTACCCCAGGAGAAAGTCGAAGCAATTCTCAGGGGGCTTGCGGGAGACAGAATAGTGACGGTAAAGCAGCTGAGCTACCTTGGAGTCGCATTCACTTTCTTCGGCCTCTCCCTGTATTCTCTCAGAAGGCTTGTGAGAAAGGGAGAAATCTCGATGATAGGCAGTAAGATGGGTGAGGGAAAGGAGAGCATGGTTTACAACGCCATGTCAGAGAAGTACGGGGAGGTAATAGTGAAGTTCCACAGAGTTGGCTATCCGAGCTTCAAGAAAGTGAAAGAGAAGAGAGACTATGGCACGCTGCACTTCACCGTCCTGACAGTCCGATCTGCAAGAAACGAGTTCAGAGCTCTCAGAAAGCTTGCTGGATTCGTTAGCGTGCCGAAACCCTACGCTTGGGAGGGAAACGCCGTTGTGATGGAGTTAATAGATGCCAAGGAACTATTCAAGATTAGGTTGAGCAATCCAAGGGATGTGCTTGACATAATTCTCGATGAGGTCAGAGCGATGTACTCGAAAGGCGTGATTCACGGAGACCTGAGCCAGTACAACATACTCGTCAGCGAGGAGGGGGTGTGGATAATAGACTTTCCTCAGGCGATAATACTTGAGGAAGAGAGTGAGGAGTACTCCTCCCTCAGCCTTTCGGAGCTGAGAACGCTCGCCGATGAGATGCTGAGAAGAGATTTGAAGAATATTCTTGACTATTTCAGAAGAAGTTACGGTATTGAGAAAAATTTTGAAGATGTATTAAAATTTGTAACGTCTTAGAAGCAAGAAATAGGAAAGTAAAGTTTTTTAGGAGAGTTCCTTTCTACCCTTCATGGGTCAGAAGTGTAGTCACTCAAGAATAATAGCTGCCCTCGACTGCGATAACGCCGTCGAAGTGGCCGAAAAGATCGGAAATTATGTCCGGGCTTTCAAGGTCAACTATCCCCTCGTTCTGAAAAAGGGATTGAAGGTAATCGGTGAGATATCAAAGTTTGGAGAGGTCATAGCAGACTTCAAGATTGCTGACGTCCCCCACATATCCTCCCAGATAGCCGAGTGTGCTTTCGAGTCCGGAGCAAGAGGGGTTATAGTCCACGCCTTCGTTGGCTCGGATACGCTGAGAGAGGTCGTTAGGGTTGCAGAGAGATTTGAAGGGGACGTTTACGCAGTCGTGGAGCTGAGCAGCGAAGGCGGAAGGGAATTCATGAGCGGAGTTGCGGAAAAACTTGCCAAAGTTGCGAAAGAGGCGGGATGTAGGGGGATAGTCGCTCCTGCGACGAGGGTGGAGAGGATAACCAGGCTAAGGAAGGTAGCAGGAGACATGATCATTATATCACCTGGAGTTGGTGCCCAAGGGGGGGATGCCTGCGAAGCCCTTAAGGCAGGAGCGGACTTCATCATAGTGGGAAGGAGCATATACACTGGAGACCCCGTTAAAAGCGTAGTCTCTCTGCTCGAAAGGATAAAGCAAGAAGGATTAGATGGACAGTAGACAAGGTGGGGCTTAGAGGGGACGCTAAGTTGTGAGTAAAAGGGGTGTGAACCTTGCTGGCCGGAAAATTTTTCGAAAAGTACTCAGGTGTTGAGTTCA